>QNBY01000251.1 GCA_003644275.1 Planctomycetota bacterium | reverse complement strand
TACGCCCTTGCCGCGGCCCGGGCCCTGCGCGAGGCGGGGGAGAAGAATCCGCGGGCCATCGTGGAGAAGGCGCTTCGCATCGCTTCCGGCATCTGCGTTTACACCAATACCGAATTCACCGTAGAGGAACTGCCCCGATGAAAGAACTCACCCCGAGAGAGCTCGTCTCCCGGCTGGACGACTACATCATCGGCCAGCAAGAGGCGAAGAAGGCGGTGGCGGTGGCCGTGCGCAACCGCTGGCGCCGCCTCCAGCTTCCCAAGGAACTCGCCGAGGAGATAACCCCCAAGAACATCATCATGATAGGCCCCACCGGCGTGGGCAAGACGGAGATAGCGCGGCGCCTCGCCACGCTCATACGCGCCCCGTTCATCAAGGTGGAGGCTTCCAAGTTCACCGAGGTGGGCTACGTCGGCCGCGACGTGGACTCCATGATACGCGACCTCGTGAAGACCGCCATCGGCATGGTGGAGCAGGAGGAAATGGAGAAAGTCCGCGAGCGCGCCGAGAAGGAAGCCGCCGAGCGCCTGCTCGATCTGCTCCTTCCCCCCGTCTCCGATCCGGACGAGTTCGAGTTCGACGAGGAGTCCGAGGAACTGGAGAAGCGCAGGCGCCGCCGCGAGAAGACGAGGGAGAAGATACGCGCCCAGCTCGAGATGGGCGTGCTGGACGACCGCGAGGTGGAGATAGAGACGGAGCACGAGCCCAGCGGGCCGGTGGTGGACGTGTTCGCGTCGAGCGGCCTGGAGGAGATATCCGACGAGCTCCAGGAGATGATGAGCCGCCTCTTGCCCACCCGCCGCACCACCACCAAGGTGAAGGTCTCCGAGGCCCGCGAGATACTGTTGCGCCAGGAAGCGGAGAAGCTCATAGACCGCGGCAGGGTGGTGCGCGAGGCCGTATCCCGCGTGGAGAACACGGGCATCGTCTTCCTGGACGAGATAGACAAGATAGCGGCGACGGGCTCGTGGGACCACGGGCCGGACGTGAGCCGCGAGGGCGTGCAGCGCGACCTGCTTCCCCTCATCGAGGGCACCACGGTGAACACCCGCTGGGGCATGGTCCGCACGGACCACATCCTCTTCATCGCGGCCGGGGCGTTCCACACCGCGCGGCCGTCCGACCTGATCCCGGAGCTCCAGGGCCGCTTCCCCATCCGGGTGGAGTTGGACGCGCTCAACCGCAAGGACTTCGAGAAGATACTCACCCTTCCCCAGAACGCGCTGGTGAAGCAGTACACCGCCCTGCTCGCCACGGAGGGGATAACGGTGGAGTTCACCCGCGGCGCCATATCCGAGATAGCCGCCATAGCGGAGGACCTGAACGAGCGGCTGCAGAACATAGGCGCGCGCAGGCTCCACACCGTGATGGAGAAGGTGCTCGAGGATGTGAGTTTCGAGGCCCCGGACATGAAGAAGCGCAAGGTGAAGATAGACGTCGCCTACGTGCGCAGGAAGTTGGCCGAGGCGATAAAGGACGAGGACCTCTCCCACTTCATCCTCTGAGCCCTTTTTCCGACTCCGAAAGAAAACGGCCCCGCCGAAGGCGGGGCCGTTTGCGTTCCGGTCGCCGGGACGGAAGCCGGAGGGGCGCTACTCCTCTTCTTCCTTTATGCCGAACGCCTTCTTGTCGAAGCGGATCCAGGCGCCCAGCACGCCCTTGGGCTGGTCCGGCCTGGTGCCCATGAGGTCGGACAGCGCGCGCACGCGGTAGCTCTCGAACTGCCGGGCGAAGCTGGCGACGTCGGGCTTGATTATCTTCACGAGCACCTGGACGCGCCATCCCTTCTCGCGCTGGTTGTCCACCCAGATGGGATGGTCGCAGACCATGCCCTCCTTGAAGCCGCTCTCGCCGAACTCGCGCAGGTACATGAGCGTGGGCTTGGCGCCGCTCGCGGTCATCCAGGTGAGGGCGGGGCCGAGGTCCTCTATCTTCTTGCCGCCCTGGAGCGCCGCGATTATCTCCTCCGCCCGCTCCTTGGCGAGCCTCTTCTGCTCGCTCTGGCGGTAGGCGGTCTCCACTATTCCCTTCACCTCCTCGAACGGGCGTATCTTCGCCTTGTCCTCGGCGGTGACGAAGAAGATGTACTTGCCGGTGGGGACGGTGATTATCTCGCTGAACTTGTCGGGCATGTCGTCGAGGTAGTGAGTCCAGTAGGAATAGTCCTCGAACGCCTTGATCTTCAGGTCGCTGCAGCCGTACACCTCGATGGTCTCGGCGTTCTTGGGCGTGACGACCTTGTCGTCTATCTTGAAGGGATACTTCTCTCCTAGCTTTTCCTTCAGGACGGGGTCGATGATGGTGAAGTCGTACTTTATCTGCTCCATGTCGGCGACGAGGGCGCGCACCTCGGTGAGTATCTCCTCGGCGCGGGAGCGGGCCCTGTCGTCGAGGTAGTCCTTCACCACGCGGTCGCGCACCTCGTCGAGCGGTAGGAACTCGGAGCGGTAGTCGTAGTAGGAACGGGGCGCGGGGGGCGCCTTCTTCTCCAGCGAGGCTTCCTTGGTGGAATCGTCCTTGCCTTTCTCGGCGGCGTCGGGCTTGCCGTCGTCGTCGGCGGGCTCGGGCTTCTCGGGCTCTTCCTTCTCACCGGCCGCGGGAGCCTTTGCGGGGGCCGCGGACTCGTCCTCGCCGGGCTGGGGAGAGGAAGTCTCGGGCTTCTTCTCGCCGGGAGCCGCGGGCTTTTCCTCGGGCGGGAAGGGACCGTACACGGGAGGCGGGGGCAGGTCGGTGCGCCGGTAGTTGGAGACGTGGTCTATGTAGTAGTCCCGTATCTCCTCGGAATGGGGGTCCACCTCTATCTCCTTCTTCACCTCCTCGTAGGGCACGTAGATGAAGTGGACGTGGGCGAAGGGGCCGTCGGTGATGTCGCAGAGCTTTATCTCGTCCTTCTGCTCGAGTTCCTTCACCTGCTTCTCGAGCTTGTCCACCACGTCCTTGTCGGGCACGAGGGCGTTCTTGGCCTTCTTCAGCTCGATGCGCAGCTCGATCAGGCGGTTCCACACCTCGACGGCGCGGTCGTAGAACTCCTTGAGCTTCTCGTCGTTGATGACCACGTCCTCGCGGAAGTCCTCCGGCTTCACCATGGTGTACTTCATGGTGAAGCTCTCGCGCTCGTAGAGGAACTTCTTGTATATCTCGCTCGCGGTGGGGACGAGCACGTTGCG
>QNBY01000250.1 GCA_003644275.1 Planctomycetota bacterium | reverse complement strand
TGCGAAGTAGCTCCTCTATCTTCTGTAGCGCAGGCGAAAATGGCCGGGACGGTCTGCTGGCGCCTTTCATCCTTGCATTTTCGGAAGCTTTTCGCGGCTATCGTATCTTATATCAACACAAGCGGGACGCAAGCAAAAAGCGGTCGCCTTTGCCCCACAACCGAGACAAAAGGCCGAGCACGCACACGAAAAAGCCCGTCGCTCCGGGACCGGAGAGACGGGCCGTTCCTTTCGGGTTGGTGGAGGCGGGGGGAATCGAACCCCCGTCCCGCGACGGATTACCGCCAGCTTCTACGTGCGTAGCCGCCCTTTTCGTTCCCGCCGTTCGGGGCTCCGGGCGGCTGGATCCCCTCACGGCAGACCCGGTGATGTTTCGCCTAAGCTACCCGGGCGCTCGCTTCGGCTATCCCGCTTGTGTCGCCGGTCCGGAACCCGCGGGAGAGGTCCCGGGCGGCGGCTGCTTCAATTAAGCAGCGAGAGCGTAGTTGTTGGCATTTGTATGCCGTGCCGGATGATTTACGAGGCCAACCGGCGTCCTCGGCACGCTACCGACGGGTCACACGTCCGGTCGATACCTTGTCGCCCCCGTCTTTGTCGCTTCCATATATAATACCGCACTTTCGGCGGAACGCCACGAAGCGACCCGCCTCCGCTACTTGGGCGTCTCCTTCTCGGGCTTCTTCTTCGGCTTCGGCGCCTTGCGGAGAACGTGGTTCACCTTGAACACGTCCACGGCGTAGGGCGTCTCGAGCGAGAGCACGCTCATGGCCGTGGAGAAGATGCGGCCGCCTATCATGCCGTCGAACCCCTCCGGCACCCACGAGCCGTACGCCTCGCCCTTCTTGTCCATGCGCGCGTCCAAAAACTCCACGAGCCCCTTGTACCAGTCGCGGTACTCCTTGGAGCCCTTTATCCGCTTCGCCCGCGAGAGGAACAGGTGATAGTGGTGCGGGTAGATGTGGTTGTCCGAACCCGAGGTGTTCCACTGGTCGGGCGTGTACTTGGCGAGGCTGTTCAGGCGGCCGATTATGTTGGGATTGTCCCGGTCGAGCCCGAGCAGGGCCAGTATCCACGTCGCCATCGCGGTGTTGCCCGCGAGGAAGGACTTGTCCTTCCAGCCCGTCTCCACCTTCACGGTCACCTTGGCGTCGTAGTCGTCCTGCGACATCTTCTCGCCGTGCGGGAGCTGATAGGCCGTGAGCGGCGAGGAGACCTCATTCACGTACCAGTTCCAGATGCCGTCCTTCGTTCCGGGGAGCACCTCGAGCCCCGCCGGTATCGCCTTCAGCACCGCCTCGGCCACCCACGTGGTGGAGGAGGTGTTGGCCGATTCGAAGTTGTCGGGCTTCCAGCCCCAGCCGCCCTTGGGCGTCTGCTGGGAGCAGAGGAAGCAGACCGCGCGCTGGGCGTACTCGCGGTACTCGTCCGCGCCGAGGAGCACGGCCTCCACCAGCGCGAGCGTTACGGCCGCCTGCTCGAACATCTCGCCCGCCACACGCGCGCTCTTCTCCATGATGGAGCCGTCCGCCGACATGTAGCTCCGCAGGTAGTCGAGGCCGCGGCGTATCACGCGGCTGTACGGCCCGCTCACGGGGGAGTAGCCCGCGTTCATGTAGGCCAGCAGAGCGAGGGCGGTGACCGCCTGGTCCCATTCCTCGCCGCTTCCGCTGGCGAGCTCGTGCGGATTGCGCGCGTGGACGCGGTAGTTGCTGGCGCTCCACTTGCCGTCGGCGTCCTGGAAGTTGGCGAGCCAGAGGAGACCGCTCTCCACCATCGCCTCGCCCTTGGTGTCGCCCGCGAGCGCGTTCACTATCTCGAACCGCTTCGCCCTCGTGGCGATGAACCCGGCGTTGGGCTCGTACCACAGACGCACGGGAACGGGCTTCTTCTCCGCGTCCTTCTTCTCGTCCTTGTCCTCCGCCGGCTTCTTCCCGTCGGGGGCCGCCGCGGCGACGCGCTTGCGGCCGGCCTCGGGGAGCTTCTCCTTCACGCCCTTCCACCAACCGGTCCAGCCGTCCAGGCGGGGCGGGAAGCGGCAGCCGGTGAGTAGCTCCAGGGAGTCCTTCACCACGTTCTGCATCGCCTTGTCGGGGACGGCCAATTGAGTGAGCAGCATGTCCACCGAGGCGTCGTAGGGAAGCATCCTGAGCGCTACCGCCACCGCGGTGGATATCCTTATGTTATTCTTGTCGAGCAGGCGCTTGAACATCTCGAGCCCGGCGGCGGGGTCCACCACGTCGGCGGCGTAGCCGGCGGCCGCTGCCGTCTTGGCGTCCACACGTGCGGAGAACATCTTCTCGATGAGCGGGAAGAAGGAAGCGTCGCCCAGCCACGCCGTACCCATGAGGCCGGTGTAGCGGTCGTCGGACTTCGTGGAGGAAAGGAGGCTCTTGACGGCGGCGAGCGCCGGCTTGCGGTCGGGGAGGGCGCAGAGGGCGCGCATGGCCGCGAGTTTCACCCGCAGGGAGTTCTTGCCTTTGATCATCTTGGCCGCCGCGGCGGCGAGCTTCTTGTCGCCGGTGCGCTCGAGAATGTAGCAGGCGGCGAGTTTCTCCATGTCGCTCTTGCCGGACGCGAGCTTCAGCGCGGCCTTGGAGTCCTTCCACGCCTTCTTGTCGGCGAGCGCCTTTATCGCGGCGTAGGCCTCGGCGGGATTGGACCGCTTGGCGACGTGCCCCAGCACGGCGGCGGTGTTCTGCACGTCGAGCTCGGCGAGCGACGCCCCGGCCCGCATGAGTATGTTGGGGCCGCGCTCGGAAAGCTGCTTGAGCAGGTACTTCTCGGCCGCCGCGGAGCCCTCCAGCGTGCCGAGATACTCGTTGATGCAGTACTGAAGGGGCTCGTTGGCCGCCTTGAGGGCGAGCACCTGCTTCTCGAGCTTCTTTTCCTTCCTCTTGGCGGCCGTTATGAGGGCGTAGGCCGCTATTTCCTCGTCGCCTATCTTCAGGATGGACGAGAGCGTGGGGAAGACGTCCGTCTTGTCGAAGAAGAACAGCGCCCGCGCCAGGTTCACGGCGGGCCTGCCCGTTCGGCTGTCCCAGGCGGCGAGCAGGGCCTTCATGCCGGCGTCCTCGTCCAAGGCGGCCAGCGCCGCGGCGGCCGAGTCCACCACCGCCCGGAAGTTCGAGTCCACCGCCGCCTTGGCGATGTCGGGGATGAGGTCCTTCGCCT
>QNBY01000249.1 GCA_003644275.1 Planctomycetota bacterium | reverse complement strand
GCAGAGGGTGGTGAACGAGGGGATGGCGAGGCTCGCGCGCGAGCTGGAGATGACGCTCGTCGCCACCAACGACGCCCACTATCTGGAGCGGGAGGACGCCTTCGCGCACGAGGTGTTGCTGTGCGTGGGGACGAAGAAGAAGATAAGCGACGCCGACCGCCTCACCTTCGAGACCGAGGAATACTACTTCAAGAGCGCCGAGGAAATGCTGGCGGCCTTCCCCGACATGCCCGAGGCGGTTGAGAACAGCCAGGCGGTGGCCGAACGCTGCAATCTGGAACTGAACTATGAGGGGTTCCTCATCCCCAGTTTCGACGGCGGCGGCCGCACCGCCGAGGAGCTTCTCGAGGAGTACGCCAGGGAAGGCGTAAAAAGGCGTTACGGCGATCCCCCCCCCGACGAGGTGATGGAGAGGCTCGACTACGAGCTCGGCGTCATCCGCAAGATGGGGTTCGAGAGCTACTTCCTCGTGGTAATGGACATAGTGCGCGAGGCCAGGCGACGGGGCGTTCCGGTGGGGCCGGGGCGGGGCTCGGCGGCGGGAAGCATGGTGTCCTACGCGCTGGGGATAACGGACGTGGACCCGCTCCGCTTCGACCTGTATTTCGAACGCTTCCTGAATCCCGACCGCGTCCAGATGCCGGACATAGACATAGACTTCTGCCAGGAGAAGAGGCACGAGGTATTCGAGTACATAACGGACCGCTACGGCGAGGAGCACGTGGCCCAGATAATCACCTTCGGCACGCTGGGCGCGCGCGCGGTGGTGCGGGACGTGGGGCGAGTGCTCGAGATGCCGCAGCACCGGGTGGACAGGCTCGCCAAGATGATACCCGCCCAGCTCAACATCACCCTCGAGAAGGCCGTCGAGACCGCCCCCGAGCTCAGGGAGGAGATAGAGAAGGACGAGGAGGTCGCCAGGCTCATAAACGTGGCCAAGAGGCTGGAGGGGCTCGCCCGCAACGCCTCCGTGCACGCCGCGGCGGTGGTCATCTCCGACCGCAACCTCACCGACTACCTGCCGCTCACCCGCGCCAAGAAGGCCGCGGGCGACGAACAGCAGATAGTCACCCAGTACTCGAAGGACTGGGTGGAGAGCATCGGCCTGTTGAAGATGGACATACTGGGCCTCGCGACGCTCACCATGATCGAGTACGCCCAGGACAACATCGAGCGCTCCACCGGGCGGCGGGTGGAATTCGACGACGGTTACGACGACGAGAAGACCTACGAACTTCTCTCCAGCGGGCGCACGATGGGGGTGTTTCAGCTCGAATCGCGGGGCATGAGGGACCTCGTGATGAGGCTGAAGCCGGAGAACTTCGACCACCTCATAGCGCTGATAGCCCTCTACCGCCCCGGTCCCCTCGGCGGCGGCATGGTGGACACGTTCGTGGAGCGCAGGCACGGCCGGGAGAAGGTGGAGTACCTGCACCCGTGCCTCGAACCCATACTGAAAAACACCTACGGCGTCATCCTGTACCAGGAACAGGCCATGAAGATAGCCAACGTGGTGGGCGGCTTCAGCATGTCCGAGGCCGACCTGCTGCGCAAGGCCATGGCGAAGAAGATACCGTCGCTGATGGACAAGTACCGGCGCCAGTTCGTGGAGAACGCGCCGTCGAACGGCGTTCCGAGGGAGACGGCGGAGGAGCTGTTCGAGTACATAGTGAAGTTCGCGGGCTACGGCTTCAACAAGTCGCACTCGGCGGCCTATGCGGTCATCACCTATCGGACGGCTTACCTCAAGGCTCACTACCCGCTGGAGTTCATGGCGGCGGTCCTCTCGTCGGTGATGGACAACACGGACAAGCTCGTGGACCGGATGGAGGAATGCCGCCGGGCGGGCTACGAGATACTGGGGCCGGACGTGAACCGCTCCGCGCCGGTGTTCGTGAAGGAAGGGGACAGGGCGATACGGTTCGCGCTCGCCGCGGTGAAGGGCGTGGGCCGCAAGGCGGCGGAGTCCATCGCCGCCGAGGCGGCCAAGAGGCCGTTCTCCGGTCTCTACGACTTCTGCGAGCGGGTGGATTTGCGCTTCGTGAACCGCGCCACCCTGGAGGCCCTCATCAACGCCGGGGCCATGGACTGCCTGCCGGGGACGAGGGCGGCCAAGATCGGCGTGCTGGACGAGGTGCTGAACGCCGTTCACGCCCGCCAACAGGACCGTTTGCGCGGGCAGATGGACCTGTTCGGCTCGATGGCGGAGGAAAGCGTGCCGGAACACGTCCCCCACGTCCCGGAGTACGACGATGAGGAGTTGCTTCGCCGGGAATACGCGGTGCTGGGCTTCTTCTTCAGCAATCACCCCGTCCTGAAGTACGACGAGCTGGCGCAGACGTACTGCACCTGCAAGGTGAAGGACATCCTCGCAGGGGCGCAGCAGGACGAGGAGGAGGCCGCGGACGCGGGGAACGGCGGGAAGGACGAGCTGCCCGCGGACGGCGAGACGGTGGTGTTCGTCGCGCGGGTGGGAGGCGTCAGCAAGAAGATGACCAGGAAGGGCAAGCGAATGGCGGTGCTCTCCCTGGAGGACCGGACGGGCAAGGTGGACGGCGTCGTCTTCCCGGAGGCGTGGGAGAGGCTCGAGCCCGCCGTGAAGGAGATGCCCTCCGACCAGGTGTTCTTCGTGGTGGGGGAGGCCGACTACTCCCGCGAGGTGCCCCAGGTGCTAGTCTCCGAGCTCATGCTGCCCGGCGAGGTGGGAGGAAGGCTCACGGAGGGGCTTTCCTTCACGCTGAAGGGCGGCGAGCGCGAGGTGCTCGAAGGGCTGGAGAAGCTGAAGAAGACGCTGGACGAGGCGGGGAGCGGCGGAGTGAAGGTCTATCTCATGGTGACCGCGGGCGAATGGGACGTGTGGTTCGAGCTGCCCGACGGGATAGCCCTCAGCGGGAGGAAGCTCGAGAGGATCAGGAAAGAATGGGACGGGCGCGTCGGGATAATCCCCAGGCGCGTCTTCCGCCCGTCCGGAGGGAGGAGAAATGGCTTCGCCCACTTCCGAAACGGTAATCGTAATTGATTTCGGCTCGCAGCTCGTGCAGCTCATCGCGCGGCGGATAAGGAGCCAGAACGTCTTCTGCCGGATATTGCCCTATACCGCCTCCGTGGAGGAGATAAAGAGACATTCGCCGATGGGCATAGTGTTCACCGGAGGCCCCGCATCGTGCCGCGTG
>QNBY01000248.1 GCA_003644275.1 Planctomycetota bacterium | reverse complement strand
GGTGCGGCTCGTGGTGGAGATGGGAAGGCTCTCCTGCCTGAACGAGGAGGCGTTCCGCTTCGCCTTCTCCGTGCTCTCCAAGGGAACCGCCGCCGAGGGGGCCGAGCTCGTGGTGGAGCACGTCCCCGTGTATCTTCGCTGTCTCGATTGCGGCGCGGAAGCGGAGGCGGAGGACCTGTTCGCGCCCTGCCCCGCCTGCGGAGGCGAAGCGGTGACGGTGGAGCGCGGGGCCGATATGGTCTTGCGCTCGCTCACGGTGGAAGGAGACGAGGAAGGAGAAGAAGATGGAGATACTGTCCGCGAAGAAGATACTCGCCGCGAACGACAAGCTCGCGCGTGACAACAGGCGCAGGCTGGACGAACAGCGGGTGTTCATGGTGAACCTCATAGGCTCGCCGGGAGCGGGCAAGACCACGCTTCTCGAACGGCTGCTTCCCGAGATGGGCTGCGCGGGCTCGCTGCGGGTGGTGCAGGGCGACATGGCGACGCGCGAGGACGCGGACAGGATAGAGGCCGTGGGAGTGAAGGCGCTGCAGATAAACACCGAGAACGGCTGCCACCTCGCGGCTCACATGCTGCCGCCCGCCTTCGAGATGCTCGACCTGCCGGGGGCGGACTTCCTCTTCGTGGAGAACGTCGGCAACCTCATCTGCCCGGCGGAGTTCCACCTCGGCGAACACCTGCGGGCGATAGTGCTGAGCGTGCCGGAGGGAGACGACAAGGTGAGGAAATATCCCCCCACCTTCGCCACCGCGGACGCGCTCGTCGTGACGAAGACCGATCTCGCCGCATCGAACGACTTCGATTTCGAAAGGGTGGCCTCCGACCTCAAGAGGCTCTCTCCCAGGGCAAAGGTGTTCAAGGTATGCGCGAAAAGGGGAGAAGGCATCCGGGAACTGGCGGAGTGGCTGAAGGAAAGGCGGGAAAGCGCCTTCGCGTGACCGTCTCCGGCGTCGTCCAGGGCGTCGGCTTCAGGCCCTTCGTGTTCCGCTGCGCCGCCCGCCGTTCCCTCGGCGGATGGGTGCGCAACACCCTCTCGGGGGCGGAGATGGAGATAGAGGGAGACGAGGCGGCGATAGAGGATTTCCTCGCCGAGCTTCGCGCCTCGCTCCCGCCCCTCGCGCGGATAGAGGAGATGCGCGCCGTCGAGGTCCCGCCGCTGGGGGAGACGGAGTTCGCGATAAGGGGAAGCGGAGGGGGAAGCACGCACCTGCTGTCCATACCGCCGGACTCCGCCGTCTGCCCCGACTGCCTGCGCGAGATGAACGATCCGGCCGACCGCCGCCATCGCTACCCCTTCCTGAACTGCACGCAGTGCGGCCCCCGCTTCAGCATACTGACCGCCCTGCCCTACGACCGCCGCAACACCACCATGGCGGCCTTCTCCATGTGCCCGGACTGCGCCCGCGAGTACGAGGATCCGGCCGACAGGCGCTTCCACGCCGAGCCCGTCGCCTGCCCCCGCTGCGGCCCCGCGCTGCGCTGGATGGGACCGGGCGGCGCGCGCGCGGAGGGAGAGGAAGCCCTGGCGCGGGCGGCGTCGCTTCTCGCCGCGGGTGGAATAGTCGCCGTGAAGGGGCTCGGCGGCTTCCAGCTCGCCTGCGACGCCTGCGACGACGAGGCCGTGGCGCGGCTGAGGGAGCGAAAGCGGCGGCCGCACAAGCCCTTCGCCGTCATGTCGGCCGGAGTGCGGGAGATAGCGCGCTACGCCCTCGTATCGCCGGAGGAGGCGGAGCTTTTGGCCTCCCCCGCCGCCCCCATCGTGCTGTTGGAAAAGAGGGCGCCCTTTCCGCTCTCGCGGCTCGTGGCCCCCGCCCTGCCCCGCTGCGGCGCGATGGTCGCCTACACCCCGCTGCACCGCCTGCTGTTTGACAGCGGGCATTCCTTCACCGCGCTGGTGATGACGAGCGGCAACGCCCGCGACGAGCCCATCTGCCGGACGGACGCCGAGGCGCTGGAGCGGCTGGGCGGCATAGCGGACGGTTTTCTGCTGCACGACAGGGAGATACACAACCGCTTGGACGACAGCGTCGTCTTCGTCGCGGCCGACGGCTCGCCCGTGCCCGTCAGGCGCGCGAGGGGATACGTCCCCGCGCCGGTGGCGGTGGATTTCTCCGGGTGCGTCTTCGCGGCGGGGGCGCACCTGAAGAACACCGTCTGCCTCGCCGCGGGCGGCTCGGCGTTCCTGTCGCAGTACCACGGCGACCTGGAGGAAGAAGGGAACTGGCGCTTCTTCAGGGAGAGCTGCTCCCGCCTGCTGGAGCTGGTGCGGGAGAGGCCGCGGCTCGTCGCCTGCGACCTGCATCCCGACTACCTGAGCACCCGCTACGCGGAGGAGCTGGCGGAGCGGTGCGGCTGCCCCCTCGTGAGGGTGCAGCACCACGAGGCGCACGTCGCGTCGGTGTTGGCGGAACACCGTTTCCGGGGCAAGGCGCTCGGCGCGGCCTTCGACGGGACGGGCCTGGGAAGCGACGGCGCGATATGGGGCGGCGAGTTCTTCGTGACGGAGGACGGGGCGTCCTTCAGGCGGTTCGCGCACCTGGCCCTCTTTCCGCTGCCGGGAGGGGACAAGGCGGCGCGCTCGCCCGCCCTCTGCGCCCTCGGCCTGCTCTATCCCTTCGGCCTCGAAGGGGAGGTGTACCGTCGCCTTCCGGCGGCGCGGCGCGAGGAGCTGCTCGCGGCGGAAGGGATGATGAGATCGCGCCTCAACTCCCCTCCGACCTCGAGCGTCGGCAGGCTGTTCGACGCCGTCGCCTTCCTCGCGGGCTTCAGCGAGGACATAACTTTCGAGGCGCAGGCGGCCATGTGGCTCGAAAGCCTCTGCGGGGACGACTTCCGGCCCTACACCTTCCAGTTGACGGACGAGCGGCCCGCCTGGATAGAGCTGAACCACGCGGTGAGGGAGATGCTCGACGACGCCGACGACCCGCCCCGGCTCGCCTCCCGCTTCCACGCCACGCTCGCCGCCGTCGCCGCGGCCGTGGCCGAGCGCGCCCGCGCGGCCGAAGGGGTGGAGCACGTGGCGCTGTCGGGAGGCGTCTTCCAGAACCGCGTGTTGCTCGACCTGACCGCTCGGATGCTCGAGGAGAAAGGTTTTCACGTGATGAGGAACAGGCTCGTTCCGTGCAACGACGGCGGCGTGTCGCTGGGCCAGGCGTGGATAGCGGCGGGCCGCGGGGGGG
>QNBY01000247.1 GCA_003644275.1 Planctomycetota bacterium | reverse complement strand
GGTGTCGGGGCGCATTTCCTCGCAGCAGCCCGCGTCGGCGAACTCGTCCTCGTCGCGCAGCCGCCAGGCGTCGGCGTGGACGAGGCGGAGCGGACCCTCGTACACGCGCATTATGCCGAATGTTGGGCTCGCGGCGGAGGAGGCGAGCCCGAAGGCCGCGAGCAGGCCGCGCACGAGGGTGCTCTTGCCGGAGCCGAGGGGGCCGATGAGCGCGAGCACGTCGCCGGGCCCGAGGAAACGGGCGAGGGCGCGGCCGAGGGCCTCGGTGTCGGCGGGGGAGGGGAGGAAGACGGTCAGGGCGTCATCCGCGGTGCTCATGGGAGAGTATCCTCCAGGGGCGGGGGCCCTCTTCGGTCTCCAGGAAGCGGCCGGAGCCCTTCGGCGTCATGCGGCCGATGCGGCGGAAGGCGAACCCCCTGTCGCGGGAGGCTTCGAGGAAGTCGTCGAGGCGGTCGGGCGGGAGGGTGAAGAGGAGCTCGAAGTCCTCGCCGTCGTGCAGGGCGTGATGGAGGGGGGAGCGGCCGGTGCGCTCGGAGAGGGCCACGGCGTCGGGGTGCACGGGCACGGCGGCGGCGGAGACGGTGAAGTCGAGGGAGGAGGCGTCGGCGATGTGGACGAGGTCGCCGGAGAGGCCGTCGGAAATGTCCATCATGGCGGAGGCGAAGGAGGCGAGGAAGCGGCCTTCCTCGACGCGGGCGCGGAAGGTGAGGTGCCTGCCGAGTATGGAGCCGCCGAGCGGGCCGGTTACGAAGACGAGGTCGCCCGCGCGGGCGGTGGAGCGCAGGACGGGGCCGCCCGGAGGAGGCGCGCCCGCGCCTGCGGACACGAGCAGCAGGGAGGGGCCTGCGGAGAGGTCGCCGCCCACGAGGGAGGCTCCCACGGCCTCCGCGGCGGCCTCCATGCCCGCGGTGAGTTCCAGCACGCGGTCTTCCTCCATGCCGGGGGGAATCTGGGCGGCGACGAGGAAGAAGAGGGGGGAAGCGCCCATGGCGGCTATGTCGCTGGCGCTTATCATCACCGACTTCCAGCCGACGGAGCGGAGGGGATGGGAGGGGAGGAAGTCGGTTCCCTCCGCCATGAGGTCGGTGGTGAGGACGAGGGAGGGAGGGACGGAGACCACGGCGCAATCGTCGCCCGGCCCGACGGCGACCGCCGGGCCGGGAGTCTTTCGAGCGAAAGCGGCGAGGAGATCCCTCTCGCGCCAGGGCATCAGCGTTTCGAGAAGATGTTGTGGAGTATGAAGAAGAAGAGCTTGGGATTTTCCTTGAAGCGGCGGCGGCAGTAGGCCGCGGCGTCGCGGCGCTTGCCGAAGGGGATGTATATGCGGCAGTGGTGGCCGATATCGAGGAGTTCCTTCTGCTTCTTCTCGACGGGCACGCCGAGGAGCATCTGCCACTCGAAGTCGTCGGGCTTCAGGGAGAAGGCGTCCACCACGTCGGCCTTGAGGCGGTCGATGAGGTTTATGTCGTGGGTGGCGAGCGCGGGATAACAGCCGTTCTCCGCCATGAGCTTCGCTATGCGGACGAAGTTGTCGTTTATCTCGGCCATGGTGCGGAAGTCGCGGTCGGCCTTGTATATGCCCTTGCAGATGCGGAGGTTGGGCTTGTAGCCTTCCTCGATGAGGCGGGCGACGTCGTCGTAGGTGCGCTTGAGATAGGCCTGGACCACGGTGCCGACGTTGTCGTAGCCGGAGTCGCGGAGGCGGCGGTAGAGGTCGAGGGTGTAGTCGGTGGTGGTCTTGTCCTCCATGTCTATGCGGACGAAGCGGCCCATTTCCTTGGAGGCCTTCACCACCTTCTCGACGTTGCGGGTGCACTCGTCAGGGGAGATGAGCAGGCCGAGGGCGGTGGGCTTCAGGGAGACGTTGGCGGAGGGGATGCCCGCGATCTTCTTCTGGAGGGAGACGTACATGTCGGCCCAGGCGCGGCAGATGTCGGGGTCCTTGACGGACTCGCCGAGCATGTCCACGGTGGACCATATCTTCCTTTCCTCCCAGAGTTTGCGGGCGGTTTCGAGGGCTGCGTCCTCCGTCTCGCCGGCAACGTAGGGACCGGCGAACATCATGACGAGCCAGGTGGGAGAGATATCGGCGAAGAAATCACGAACAGAACCGAAAAGCCCCATCGCTTCCTCCGGCAATCACAAGGGGAAGGGGACCGGCGGCGGCCAGTCCCGCCGTTCCCGCACTCGGCGGGAGTCAGTCTTCTTCTTCGTCTTCGTCTTCCAGGTCCTCTATGTCGCCGATGGTGAGCTCCCAGAGGGTCTGGAAATCGTCCTTGAGGGGGGCGAAGCTGATTATGTGCTCGCGCTTGAGGTAGAAGAGGCGGTCGGCGCCGAAGATGAAATCGTCCTCGAGGCGGATTATCTCCTCTTCGTCGTCCTCGTCGTCCTCGTCGAGGAGTTCCTCGATGAGCTCGTCGTCGTCGTCGGGCTCGGGTTCGTCCTCGATGTCGCCTTCTTCCTCGGCTTCCTCGTCGTCGAGCTCGAAGTCCTCGAAGTCGTCTTCTTCCTCGATCTCGTGTTCGGAGAGCCAGCGGACGTACTCGAAGCGGACGAACTCGTCCTCGGATTTTTCGAGGATGTCCTTTTCGAAGTCGGAGACCTTACCGACGAGGGTCTGCTCGCCGTCGGGGGTCCAGTAGGTGACCATTATCCATTTGCCTTCCATCGCCCGTTCCTTTCTTCTCGGGTTTTCGGCCTTGGGCCGGGGAGGTTATTTTTCGCTTTTTTTCAGAATGGGCAACACGCAAGGGTTCAAAAGACGAAAGGCCAGAGGACGAAGACGGGCACGCCCTTCACGTCGCGGCGGTCGATGCAGCCGAAGGTTCGGCTGTCGCGGGTGTCCTGGCCGCGGTCGGAGAGGAGGAAGAAGGAGTCGGTGGGCACCTTCACGAGGCTGTGGGAGCCCACCGCGTAGAGGCCGTGGGTGGAGGTGTAGTACTGGTCGCGGAAGACGGCGAGGTCGTCGAGGGCGAAGCTTCCGCCGGAAGCGGTGAAGGAAAGGAAGAAGGGGGGCCGGGCGGCGAGGTCCGCCTCGACGGGAAGCACGGCGAAGGAGCCGCCGCCGGAGAGTTCCAGCACGCCGTCGTAGAACGAGGCGGAGATGCGCAGAGGGGAGTTGAGGCGCAGGGGGACGGGAAGGACGGCGGAGGAGGCGGAACCCTGGACGGTCATGGATACGGTTCCCTTGGCGGCGTCCATG
>QNBY01000246.1 GCA_003644275.1 Planctomycetota bacterium | reverse complement strand
GCGCAGGCGCCGGAGCCGCACGCCTTCGTCTCGCCCGCGCCGCGCTCCCACACCCGAACCTCGAAGCGGCCGTCGCCGAGCGGGCGGGCGAACTCCACGTTCGTGCGCCGCGGGAAGGCCGGATGGCGCTCCACCGCCGGGCCGAGCAGGGGAAGGTCCAGCGAGGCCGTGTCGTCCACGAACGCTACGGCGTGCGGATTGCCCATCGAGACGCAGGTGAAGCGCATCACGCCGGAGGGGACGGCGAGCGGTTCCTCCACCGCCGTGTCCGATCCCAGCGTGGTGGGGACGAGCGAGGCCTTCAGTATGGGCTCGCCCATGTCCACCCTGAACAGACAGCGCAGCCCTTCCTCGCCGCGCCAGGAGAGGAGGACAGGACCCGCGAGCGTTTCCACCCTGATTTCCTCGGAGCGCTCGCCCAGGCGGCGGAGGTAGCAGCCGACGCAGCGCAGCCCGTTGCCGCACATCTCGGCCTCGGAGCCGTCGGCGTTCAGGAGCCTCATCATCCAGGGGGCCTTGTCGCCCTCCAGGAGGAAGAGCACTCCGTCGGCGCCCACGCCGGCCCTGCGGTCGCACACCGCGGGGACCAGGGGCGCCACGGCCTCGAAGAGCTCCGGCCTGTTGCGGCAGTCCACGAGGACGAAATCGTTGCCGGCGGCTTCGGTCTTGACGAAGGGTACTCTCATCTCTTGTCTCCGCGGTTGCGGGCGTGCCGGAGGACGGACGGGAAAAATATATACAATTTCGCGGCACACCAAGGAGGAAACATGCTCGATTTACACCTCGTCCGCAACGAGCCCGACCGGGTGGAGGAACTGCTCCGCCGCAAGGGCTTCACGGCCGGGATAAGGGACATACTGGAGCTGGACGCCGAGAGGCGGGCGGCGCTCACGGAGTTCGAGCGGAAGCGGGCCGAGCAGAAGAAGCTGTCCAAGCGCATAGGAGCGCTGCGAAAGACGGGAGCCGACGCCTCGGACCTGATGCGGGAGGCCTCCGAGCTGGCGGCCGTGATAAAGGACCTGGAGGCGAAGGCCGAGAGGCTCGGCCGGGAGCTCCGGGATCGCCTTCTCCGCGTCCCCAACGTCCCGGACCCGGACGTGCCCGTGAGCGAGGACGAGAGCGGCAACGTGGTGCTCTCGGTGAAAGGCGAGCCCCCCCGCTTCGACTTCGAGCCCAAGGCGCACTGGGACCTGCTCGGAGAGGCGGGCCTGCTGGACATGGAGCTCGGCAGCTCGCTCGCGGGTTCGGGCTTCTACGCGCTGAGGGGCGGCCTCGCGCGGCTGGAGCGGGCGCTCATAGACCTGATGATACGCCTGCACACCGAGAGGCACGGCTACGAGGAGGTGGCGACGCCGTATCTCGCCCGCGACGAGATACTCGAGGGCACGGGCCAGCTTCCCAAGTTCGCCGACGACATGTACCGGATAGAGGGTTCCGAGCTGTTCCTCATTCCCACCGCGGAGGTCACGCTCGCCAACGCCCGCCGGGGCAAGGTGCTGAAGGAGGACGATCTTCCCATCTACCTGTGCGGCTACACGCCGTGCTTCCGGCGGGAGGCCGGGGCGGCCGGACGCGACACGAGGGGGCTCATACGGGTGCACCAGTTCTCGAAGGTGGAGCTGATAAAGATAGTGCGGCCGGAGGACTCCGAGGCGGAGCTGGAAAAACTCGTGGGCGAGGCCTGCGCCGTGCTCGACGCTCTCGGGCTGCACTACCGCACGGTGCTGCTCTCCACGGGCGACATGACGTTCTCGTCCGCGAAGACGATAGACATAGAGGTGTACTGCCCCGGTGTGGACAGGTGGCTGGAGGTGTCGTCTTGCTCCAACTGCCGGGATTTCCAGGCGCGGCGGATGATGACGCGCTACAAGCCCGCCGGGGGCAAGGGCACGCGCTATGTGCACATACTGAACGGCTCCGGCGTGGCGCTGCCGCGGCTGCTCATCGCGCTCGCGGAGAGCTACCAGAGGGCGGACGGCTCGGTCGCCCTGCCCGAGGCGGTCAGGCCGTACTTCGGCGGGGCGGATACGCTGCCGGGCAAGGAAGCGGGCAGGTGAGGGGAGGAAAGGCGCGACAGATAGTCCTCTTCCTGGCGGCGGCCGCCCTCTCGCCGGTGGCCGTCGCGGCGTTTCGGGCCTGCGTGGAGGCGCTGAAGAACCCCGACCTGAAGACGAGGCTCTTCGGGCACGGCGAGTCCATGCTGTTTTTCTTCGCGGGGCTGTTCCTCTACCTCGCCGTCCACCTGTTGCTGCCGTCGCAGGCGAGGAAGGCGGTGGTGTCCTCCGAGCCGGGCGGGGCGTTCTGGCGCAACATGACCGGCGGAGAGGACGGGGTGGCGGCCGCCGCGCTGTCCATGGCCTTCCCGGTGCTGGCCGCGGCGGCGGTGGCGGTCTTCTACGTGCTGGGGGTGATATGGGAGGGGGTGGAGGACTTCTTCCCGCTGCTCATGTTCGTGGTGGGCCTCGCGGTGAGCCTGCACTTCGCCTGCGGGCTGGAGAGGCTTCTTTCCAACGCGAAAGGGCGGCCGGGAACGGCCTTCCTCTCGGTGGTGCTGGCGGTGGCGCTGGCGTGCGAGTTCACGGTGGCGCTGCTGGCGCTGCTCACCGGGAAGCTGGACTGGACGGCATACAACAGGCGGGTTTACGAGCTCGCCGCGGCCGCCTATCTCTCCGCGTGGGAGTGGTTGCGGTCGCTCTTGCCGGAGAAAAAGCGGTAGATTCCCCCCTCTTTTCGAACGGGCGGGAAAACGCCGATAGAATCCTTTGGTGTCCATGGAAAGCATCGTCTGTCCCAATCCCGAGTGCGGCGCGGAGATAAAGTACTCCGCCGAGGACGGCGTGCCGCCTCGCTGCCCGTTCTGCGGCGAGCCCCTGGAGGCGTCGCAACCGCCGGAAATTCCGGAGGACGGAGCGGCGGGCAAGAGGAAGCTGCTGCTCGCGGGCGCGGCCGCCGCGGTGGTGGTGCTCTTGGGGGTGCTGGCGATGGCGCTCCGTTCGAGCGGCAAGCCGCCCGCCCCCAGCGCGGTGCCGGAAGCCGCAGCGCCCTCCCCTTCTCCCACGCCCGCGCCGTCCGCCTCTTCCGAACCCACGCCGACGCCGCAGCCGTCCCCCACGCCTTCCGCTTCCTCTCCCCCGCCGACGCCGGAGCCCTCTCCGACACCCGCGGCGAGCCCCACGCCCAAACCCACGCCCACACCGCCCGT
>QNBY01000245.1 GCA_003644275.1 Planctomycetota bacterium | reverse complement strand
TTCTCCGGGGCCCTCATCCGCTCCTTGTCGTACTGCGCCGCAAGGCTGATGAGTCGCCAGATGTCGGGTCCTATCTCCTCCACCTTCGCTATCTGGTAGAGGTAACGCAACGTGGCGGCGTCGCGCAGCTCGGCGGCGAGTTTCTTGGAGGGATTGAGATTGAGAACGGCGGCGAAATGAACCTTCGCCTCCTTGTAGTTGCCCTCCTCGTAGGCGTTTATCGCCTTCCTGAACTCGTCGCGGATCTGCTGCTCGTCCGCCTTCAAGAGAGTGCTGAACGCGAGTGTAACGATCGCCACAAGTGCGAGCACGACGGCGACCTTACGGCCGACCATACTCATTACTCCCTCCTTTCGAAGTCTTCGCGGCAAGCGCTCGGATACAAGCCTCTGTCGCATTGTAGTTTCAACGCAAGGCATGTCAAGAAAAAAAACGCCCCTCGCCGCACTATTCCCGCGAGCTTCACGAAGCCGCCATCCGCGCCGCCGTGATCAACAGCAAAACCGCCCCCGCGGGCCTCATCCACCTCCCGAGAAACCTGCCCGACCGGTGCCCCGCCGCTATCGCCGCCGAGCACATCACCGCCGTCACCAGTCCTATCAACACGCACGACCTCACCAGCGGCAAACCCAGCACCCCCAGCGCCGCCCCCGCCGCGAACGCGTCTATGCTCGTCGCGAAAGAGAGGGCCAGCAGCGCCTTCCCCCTCGTCGGATCCCCTCCGCCTCCCTCTCCGCCTCCCCCCTCCAGCAGCATCCGCGCCGCCAGCAGCGCGAGCACCCCTCCGCCCGCCACGCCGGCCCAGTCGCTCACGAGCGCCCCCGCCAGGTCTCCCGCCCACCATCCCGCGAACGGCATCGCCGCCTGGAACAGCGAGAAGTGGAACACGAGCCTGAACTTGGCGTGCCCGTCCAGCGGTCCCGAGTGCATCGCCGCGCCCGCCGCCACCGCCGCCGCGTCCGCCGCTAACGCCGGCGCCAGACTGAGAATAAGCGAAAAATCGGCCATCTCTTTTTGGTTGACTCCCGTCCAATCCGCTTATAATCCCTTTTTTCCCGAATTCCTCCATCAAAAAAGGACGGGGAATGCTCGCCCGAAGACTGGATCACATCGAAAGCTCTCCCACCCTCGCGATAACCGCCCGCGTCGCCGAACTCAGGGCCCGGGGCGTGGATGTCATCGGCTTCGGCGCCGGTGAGCCCGATTTCCCCACTCCCGCCCCCATCGTGGAAGCCGCCGTCGCCGCCCTCCGCGAAGGCTTCACCCGGTACACCCCCTCCAGGGGAATCCCCGAGCTCCGCGAGGCCATCTCCCGAAAGCTCGAACGCGACAACGGCCTCGCCTACGCCCCCGACGAGATAGTAGTCTCCTGCGGCGCCAAGCACGCCATGTTCAACGCCCTCATGGCCCTCTGCAGCGAGGGCGACGAGGTGGTGGTGCCCGCCCCCTACTGGGTCTCCTACCCCCACATGGCCCGCCTCGCGGGGGCCCGCCCCGTCATCGTCCCCACCTCCGAGGACGAGGACTTCAAACTCACCCCCGCCGCCCTCGAGGCGGCCCTCACCCCCCGCACCAAGGCCGTCATAATCAACAGCCCCGCCAACCCCACCGGCGCGGTTTACACCCGCGACGAACTCCACGCCCTCGCCTCCCTCTGCGTCGAGAGGAAAGTCTGGATCATCAGCGACGAGATATACGAAAAACTCCTCTACGAGGGCGAACATCACTCCGTCGCCGCCCTCGATCCCGCCTTCCGCGACTACACCGTCACCGTCAACGGCGTCTCCAAGGCCTACAGCATGACCGGCTGGCGCATGGGCTACAGCGCCTCGCCCCGCACCCTCGCCGACGCGATCTCCCGCGTGCAGGACCACTCCACCTCCTGCATCGCCTCCTTCGTGCAGAAGGCCTGCATCGCCGCCTTCGAGCTCGACGACTCCGTCGTGGACGCCATGAGGGCCGAGTTCGACAAGCGCCGCAGGCGGATGGTGGAGCTCCTCGACGGCCTGCCCGGCGTCTCCTGCCGCATGCCCCACGGCGCTTTTTACACCTTCGCCTGCATTCGGCGTCTAATCGGAAGAAAGATAGCCGGGCGGGAGGTGAAGAGCTCCATGGACTTCGCCCGCGTCGCCCTCGACGAAGCGCGCGTCGCCGTGGTCCCGGGATCCGCCTTCGGCGCCGAAGGCTACATACGCCTCTCATACGCCGTGTCGCTCGACGCCATTGAAAGAGGTCTGGCCAGGCTCGCCGAGCTGCTCCGCTCCTGACGCGCGCTCCTCCCGCCTGCGGAAAGGAGGAACCATGCCGCGCAAACTCATGCCGCTCGCCCTGGCCGCCGCCGTCCTGGCGGCCCTCGCCCTCGCTCCGCTCCGTGCGGAGGAAGCCCCGCCCGCTCGACCCGCCAAGATAGAGGCGGCCGAACTCTTCCCCGACACCACCATAGTGCTGTTCGAGGTGTCTCCCGCCGTCGCCTCCCTCTTCACCGGCGACCGCCTCCCCGCCCCCGCCTTGAGGACGCTCGTGAACCTCCTCTCCCCCGAGCTCGTCTCCGGCCCTCCCTGCTCCCTCCTCCCCGCCTTCCTCTCGCTTCCCTGGAAGAGCGGGCTCGGCGTCGGCCGCCTCTCCCAGCGCGGCGAATACGTCCTCGCGGGAGAGCTGGACGGGGACGCGGCGGCCGCCCTCGAACGCCTCTTCGCCGAGGGAAAAATCGCAGGCCTCGTACACGCCTCCTCCGCCGAGGACTATAAGCTCTTCACCCTCTCCGGCAGGGCGGGCTCCCTCTCCATACTCACCCTCGGCGGCCGCGTCGCGATCTCCTCCTCCGTCGAGGCCCTCAAGCCGTTCCTGGAGCACTTTCGAAACCCCGCCGGCTTCTCCTTCGCCGACAAGACCGCCTGGGCGCTCCTCGACCCCATGGAGCCCGACACCCTCGTCCGCGGCGTGCTCGACGTGGCCGGCCTCGCGACCGCCCGTCCCTTCCTCGTCCAGGCGTTCCACCTCTTCGGCGTGCCCGACCTCGAGTGCGTCTCCTACCGCCTCTCCCGCGCGCAGGACGGCTCCCTCCGCGAGACCCTCTCCGCCGACTCCGCCGCCCCCTTCTCCATGCCGTTCTCCCTCTTCTCCCTCTCCGGCCCCCTCGGCGCGGAGGATTCCGTAGTGCCCGACACCGCCGTCCTCTCCCTCCGACTCCGCCTGAACGTCGCCGAGCTGG
>QNBY01000244.1 GCA_003644275.1 Planctomycetota bacterium | reverse complement strand
TACCTCGAGGCCCGCGATGAATACAGGGCCCGCCGCTACGTCAGCGCCACCGAGAAGTTCTGGAACATCGTCCGCGATTATCCCCCCTGTCCCCTCGTGAACGATGCCTACCGCTTCCTCATGCACTGCTATTCGGCGATGCGGAAGGGCGAGGCCGCGGACAAGATAAGGAAGCGGCTCGGCATAATCACGCGCTGGATGACCATCGCCCCCTTCTCCCCCCGCGGATTCGAGAGCGTCCCCACCGCACTCGCCGCCGTGTTGCCTCCCGAGATCGAAGTGAACTATTCCGCCTCCTACCCCAGCGCGAAGCAGGTGGCCCGCTGGAAGGCCGTCTCCGCGAACCTCGACGGCCGGTTCGTCATCAAGTATTCCTATCCCCGCTACACGGTGGCCTACGCCCTCGTCTATCTCAAGGTGCCCGAGGAGACCGAGGCGTACCTCTATTTCGCCGCCAACGCCTACTACCGCATCTGGATAAACGGCCGCCTCTCCGCCTCGCAGATGAGCAGAAGAAGCGCCTGGCGCTTCGACGAGGACAGATACCCCGTCCGCCTCGACAAGGGCGTCAACCGCCTGCTCGTCAAGTTCTACAACGTCACCTCCGGCGCCATATACGGCGGTGGAAGGATAGTGAGCGCCCAGGGCCTCCCCATCCCCTTCCTCGAACAGACCGTCTCCTGCCTGGAGAAGGATGTCCCGCGCCCCGTCCCCCCCGACCTCGGCGATCCGATATTCGACGAGGGCAAGGCGGGCGACCGCGGCTGGTACTCCCGCTGGAGGGTGACGGCGGGCTCCTTCGTCTCGCGTAAGAACGTCATCTACCCCCAGTCCGCCCAGCCCGCCGGAAAGTGGTTCCGCTTCGCCAAATACACCCCCTATTTCACCGGCCCCGCGAACATGGCCTGGCTGAAACCCTCCTACCTCCGCCGCCGCAAGGTGGCCAACGTCTCCTTCGAACTCACCGCGGGAACCGCCGACCATCCCATGTTCCTCCTCACCTTCGACGGCGAGGGCGAGGACGACCCCCTCTCCGGCATCTCCCTCGGCGTCGCTCGCTTCTACCGCTGGCGTCCCATCTTCTTCGGCCTGTTCCGCTACGACATGCCGCTGTCCATCTTCCCCCTCGCCGAGCTCCCCCAAACCCGCAAGTGGAAGTGGAACGTCACCCGCAAGGACGGGTGGCTCTGGGTGGAGATGAACGGCAAGAAGATGCCCATCGTCTTCCACGCGCCTCCCGTCTCCCCCGCCGCCAGGGACGGATACCCCTTCGGCATGTCCTCCTGGGGCAGGGGCATAGGGATATCCGGGCTCGTCTTCCGGCGGGCGAAATGACGCAACGGTGAGCCCTCTCGCGAAACGACATTCTGGAATGAGAGCGCAAGGAATCCTCCGAATACTCCTGCTGCTGTCCGTGCTCGCCTCCTTCCTCCCGGCGCGCCGCTCCGAGGCGGTCATCTACGGCCCGGACCTCCAGGCTTCCCCCCTCCGGAGCAACCTCGACATCCCCTTCTACGTCCTCACCACCGACGAGCCCGACCCCATGAACGTCTTCGAGTGGCGGGACGCCGCCCCATACGCCGGCGGCTTCGACAGCGGCATAAACTCCGCCCAGCCCTATCCCCCCAATCAGACCTTCCTCTCCCCGCCCATCCCCCTCGGCTTCAAGTTCCCCTTCTTCGGCCGCAGTTTCGACACCGTCCAGATAAGCCTGCACGGCTGGTTCGCCTTCGGAACGAGCCTCCCCGTGAACAGCGCCGCCGCCGCGCTCCCCACCCCCGTCGCCATCGACGAACACCCCCAGGGATACGTCGTCGCCCCCTACTGGACCGGCTTCTCCCAGACCCTCCGCAACGGGGCCGTCTATTGCCGTTACGCCGAGATAGACGGCGTGAACGCCTTCCTCATTCAGTGGCACGACCTCCAGATAGTCAGGGACGACCTCGACACCTCCGCCTTCTTCCAGTGCATCCTCTTCGCCGACGGCCGCCTGAAGTTCCAGTACTACTGGATGGGGAACCGCTGCAACGGCTCGAACGCGGTGATCGGCCTGAAGGCGGGCGGCCGCTTCATCGAGTACTCGGCCTTCTCCCCCGCCGTACACGACGGCCTCGCGCTGGAGTTCACCCCCTCGCTCACCCCGCCGCCCTTCATCGCCAAGAGCGGCGCCGTCTCCTTCCCCATGCCCGTCTATCCCTCCAGCCGCGGCGACCTCGTCATAGGCCACTTCTTCATCGAGCCCCGCCTGAACGAGGGCGCCGTCGAACGCCTGCGCTTCACCCTCTCCGGCGCTCACGGCACCACGGATCCCCCCCAGCGCTTCCTCATCTACCTCGTCCGCGACCTCGACGGCGACGGCGTCCGCGAGGACGAGGACCCCGTGGTCTCCGGCTTCGACGAGGCAGGCGGTCCCTTCCTCTGGGACCCCTGGCAGCAGGGCGACACCATCGCCGTCCGCCTCTACGACTCCCCCGACACCCCGGACGCCGACGACGCCGTCTCGCACGCCGACGGAAAGAAGTTCTACTTCGTCGTCGCCCGCTTCGACAACCTCGTCATGGGGGACGAGTACGAACTCGACATAACCGGCCTCGAATCCGACGACCTCGGCATATCCCCCGAGTACCCCCTCACCGCGCAGGTGGCGAAGGTGCGCGTCGAGCTCGCCGACTTCCCCATGGCCTACGGCCCCTCCTTCAACCCGCCCCTCCCGGCCTTCGACGTCGAGCCCGACCGCAAGGGCGTGGCCGTCCTGTCCTTCACCGTCCGCAGCGCCCCGGAGTTCGACGCCCGCCTCCGCAGCCTCATGGTCGTCCGCTACGGCGACGCCCCCGGTGAGGGCATCGGCCTGCGCTTCTTCGTGGACCGCGGCGTCAGGGGACTCTACGAACCCGGCGTGGACGTCCCCGTCACCGCCGACGCCTTCGACTCCTCCCGCCTCGCCGCGTCCCCCTATCCCCTCGGCCACGGCCCCGTGAGCGAGGTGATAGACGTCCCCCTCCTGGCCCCGCCGCCCGGGGAGGACGACTCCTCCTCCCCTCTCTTCCTCTCCGCGGGCGGAGCCTCCCTCGACATCCTCGCCGTCTGCGACCTCTCCCTCACCGCCGACGCCGACGGAAAGAGCTTCAAGCTGAAACTCGTCGGCCTCCGCTACACCGGCGAGCGCTCCGGCATGGTGGACCTCTCCCGCTGGGGCCTCGACGGCTCCACCGTCACCGTCCTCGTC
>QNBY01000243.1 GCA_003644275.1 Planctomycetota bacterium | reverse complement strand
TGGATGTCTTCCCCACGGACGCCGTGAGGACGGGGGACGGCATACTCGTGTGCTCCGCCCCGGCGCGGGCGGTGTTCTTCTCCGCCGATCCCCCCGAAGGGGGGGAACGAAAGGTGGAGAAGCTGGAAGGGCTGCCCCGCTACCGTTACTGGGCCTTCGCCTCGGACGAGACGGCCATAGCGGAGACGAAGGGCCACGAGCTCGCCGCGGTGTCGCTGAAGGACCGTTCGGTGAAGCTTCTGGGCGGGCATCCGGGCGGCGACGGCGGATACGGGGCGGTAAGGGACGTCTCCGTGTCGGGGGACGCGGCGGCGAGCATATCCTCGCGCTCGCTGGTGTTCTGGTCGCTCGCTGAGGGCAAGGCGGCGGCTCCGCCCATAGACCTCTCGGCGTGGGGGACGCCGCGCTCCGTTTCGCTGCTGGACGGCGAGAGGGCGGCGGTGCTCTTCGGCGACGGGAGGCTCGTCCTACTCGACCGGAGCGGCGCCCTGCTCGCCTCGCTGGAGCCGGGCAGGCCGGGGGCGGCCCTGTGCCGCTGCGGCGGCGGCTTCGTCGTGGGCTACCGGGACGGGGGAACGGCGCTGTTCAAGGTCGTCGAATGAGCGAAGCGCGCGTGGACACGGTGGAGGGAGAGGGCTTCAGGCTCGTGGTGTTCCGGCACGAGGAGCGGCTGAACGCGCTGACCTCCGGGATGATGGACGCCCTGGCGGCCGCCGTGGAGGCCTGCGAGGCGGACGGGCGGGACCTAGTGCTGAGGGGAGGCGGGGGGAATTTCTCGAGCGGGGCGGACCTGCGGGAAGTGGCGGGATCGGACTACGAGGCCGCGCGCCGCCGCGCGCTGGCGGGCCGGAGGGTGTGCGCCGCCCTGGCTTCGGGGCGATTCCGCAGCGCGGCGCTGGTGGAGGGGGTGTGCTTCGGCAAGGGGTTGGAGCTCGCGCTCGCGTGCAGGCTCGTGGTCGCTGCGTCGGGGTCGCTGTTCGCTTTTCCCGAATACGCCTTGGGTTTCGAGCCGCCCTGCGGGGGCGCGGAACTCGCGCGGGAACGGTGCGGGCGGCCGCCCTCCGCCTTGACGGAAGGGAAGAGGCTGACGGCGCGGGAGGCGGAAGCGGCCGGTCTCGCGGACCTGGCGGCGGAGCTTCCCGCCGGCGGCCGGATACCCGCGGGGTGGTGGGAGAGGGCCCGGCCGCCGTTCGAGCTGCCGCCGGGGGAGGAGGCGGCGAAGCGTTACGCCGCGCGGGTCGCCTCGCCGGAAGTGAAGGAAGCGCTGAGGGCTTTCCTGTCAGGGAAACGCTGAGACGCGCCGGAGAGGACGGACAAAAAACGGGGGGCGTAGCCCCCCGTTTTTCATGCGGGAAAGAGGGCGGGCTCAATCGTAGTCCACCACCATCTTCAGCACGTCGTCGGCGAACGAGCCCAGTCTTCCGCCGAGCCTGTTGCGGCGCACCTCGATGTCGAGGACGCGCTTGCGGGCGGCGGAGAGGTTGTCGTAGCGGTCGCGGAAGGAACGGATGTCCTTTATCTGCCTGCCTTCGACGGCCACAATGACGTTGCCCGCGAACATTCCGGCCTTTTCGGCGGGGGAACCTTCCATGACGGCGATCACCTTGACGCCGACTCCCTCGGGGAGGCCGTATGCCTGGCGTTCGAGGGTGTCGAGGGGGGCGACCACGAGGCCCCAGCGCTCGGCGTTGACCACCAGCGAGGCGCTCTCGGGAATCTTCTCGGTGGTGAGCTCGACCTTGCGCTTGTTGTCTCCCATCATGTCGGAGACGTAGAAAGTGACCTTCTGGCCGACGGGGAGGGAGGCCAAGAGGTCGTAGATGATGGCGAGGTCGGGCTTGTGGCGGCAGTTGACGGAGATCTTCTTTTCCTTGCCGTTTTCCTTGTACTTCACGGCATAGATGAGATCGCCGGGCTTCAGGTCGGTGGAGGAGGCGGGGGAATCGGGATCCACGCCCACGACGGCGACGCCCTTGATGGAGGGGTCGAGCTCGAGGCTCTTGAGGGAGTCAACGAGTATGCCGGTGTAGGCGCGGGTGACCTTGCGGTGGCGTTCGAGTATGTTGGCTATCTTGCGGGCGAAGTTGCCCTGTATGGCGAAGAAGAGGCCCTCGTAGTCGGTGAGGTGGAAGGCGCGGTGCAGGCCCGCCACGCAGACGCCGACCACCCTTCCGTCGAGGTCCACGAGGGGGCCGCCGGTGCTGCCCCAGTTGATGGGGGCGTCGGTCTGGAAGAACTGGTTGTAGAAGCCGCAGACCTCGCCGGTGCGGATGGTGTAGGTGGTGTAGCGGTCGGGACAGGAGATGATGCCCGATGCGACCGAACCCACCCTGCCGATGGGCGAGCCCACGCTGAGGACGAACTGGGCGACGTTCTTCTTGGCCTCATCCGAATCGCCCCATTCGAGGGCGACGAGGTGGGGCTTGCGCGCCTTCACCTGGTCCTGGTTCAGCAGGAGGACGGCGAGGTTGGCTGGGACGTCGTAGCCGATGACGCGGGCGTCGTAAACCGAGTTGTCGTTCAGCATGACGCGCACGGAGCGGGCGCCTGCTATGTTCTCGTAGCAGGTGAGGACGTAGCCGTCCACCTTCAGGGCGCGTTCCGGCTTGAAGATGAAGCCCGAACCGTAGTACTCGATGCGGTTGGGGCGGCCCCTCTGGAAGATGTCTATGTCGGCGATGACGGTGACGGTGCCGGGGATGGCCTTGCGGGCGGCGTAAGAGAACTTGCCGGCCACGCCGCGATAGACGGTTTCCTGGTCCACCCTGCCGAGTTTCTTGGCGTCGGCGAGCCTCAGGTTGAGGACCTTGTCGATGCCCGCGGCCGTGTGCTTGTAGTCCTCGATGAAGTTTCTGGCGGCGTCGCTGGTCACGGTGCCGGACATCATGCTCAAGGCGAAGACGGCGCCGGCGGTGCAGGCGAGGAAGACGACGACGTTCAGCGCGAGGGCCGCGCCGAAGAAGCCGGGGGCGGAGGCGAGGACCTCCTTGCGCTTCGCGGCGAAGTCTTCCTTGCGGACGAAGACTTCCTCGGGTATCTCCGCCGTCTCTATCTCGGGTTCGGGGGGGGGCGGAGGAGGAGGAGGGGGAGCCTTCCGCCGGGCGGGACGCTCGGGGGGTGGGGTGGGCCTGCGGGGGCGTCTCGCGGGCGGCTCGGGCTTCTCGGGCTCAGCCGTGCGGGGACGGGGGGGGTCCCGACGGGGAGGTTTGCGCCTCGCTGCGGGCGGCCTCTCG
>QNBY01000242.1 GCA_003644275.1 Planctomycetota bacterium | reverse complement strand
GGGAAGAACAGGTCTTCAGCAGGGGAGACGTCCTCGTCTCGCGCGGCGCGCTGGTGGACAAGGACGTGTACGCCCTCCTCAGCGCGGAGAACGAGGCCTGGAAGAAGGAAAACGCCACCTGGCTCGGCTTCGCTACCAGGGTGGGGGCTGCGGCGCTCGCCGTCCTCGCCGTCCTCGCCCTCTTCATAGTTACTGCGTTCCGCGTCTTCCGACGCAAGAAACCCCCGCCCGAGAAGTTGCTGTACCTCGGCGTCTTCTTCTGCGCGGCCTTCCTGGCCGCCAAGCTCATATCGCTGTTCCTGCCCGTCTATCTGTGGCTGTTCATACCGCTGGCCTTCACGGCGGTGGTGGCGGCCGTCGCGGTGGACACCGTGCTGGCCTCCTGCGCCGCCCTGCTCTCCGCCCCTCTCCTCGTGCTTGCCCTCGCCCCCCACAGCGGGCTGGCCTTCTCCCTGATGAGCGGCGCGGTGGTCGCCCCCTTCGCCACAGAGCACGCCCGAAGCCGCGGGCATCTCCTGAGGGCGGGCCTCCTCATCGGCGGCATACAATTGGTGGTGGTGTTCTCCTTCGGCCTGTTCGGCGACGCCCCCATGGCGGACCTGCTCATACGAAGCCTCTCCGCCCTCGTCAGCGGACTTCTCACCGGCGCGCTCACCATCATACTGCTCCCTATAATCGAGTGGCTCTTCGGCGTGGTGACGGACATATCGCTCCTCGAGCTCTCCGACATGAACCATCCCCTCCTCAAGCGCATGCTCATCGAGGCCCCCGGCACCTACCAGCACTCGCTGCTCGTCGCCGCGATGGCGGAGTCCGCCGCCGAGGCCATAGGCGCGAACGCCCTGCTCGCCAAGGTGGGCGCGCTCTTCCACGACATAGGGAAGCTCGTCCGCGCCCGCTACTTCGTCGAGAACAACCCGGACGCCACCGAGCTCCACAAGAAACTCAAGTACTCCCTCAGCGCCATGCTCATCATCTCGCACGTGAAGGACGGGCTGGAGCTCGGCAGGGAATACAACCTCCCCAAGCCGGTCCTCGACATAATCGTGCAACACCAGGGAACCACCCTCGTGGAGTACTTCTACCGCAAGGCCCTCGAGAGCGGCGACTCCCTCGCCCTCCCCAACGAGCAGTTCTTCCAGTACCCCGGCCCGAAGCCCCAGACCAGGGAGGCCGCCATCGTGATGATAGCGGACACCGTGGAGGCGGCGACGAGGACCCTCAGGCACCCCTCCCCCAAGCGCATACGCGAGCTCGTCCACAACCTCATAATGAAGAAGCTCACCGAGGGCCAGTTCGACGAGTGCGACATCACCATGGCCGAACTCAAACAGATAGAGGACCGCATCTGCTGGATTGTCCAGAGCATGACCCACCAGCGCATCGAGTATCCCGACGCGGCCTCCGGACCCGTTCACCGCGAGGGATACCGCGATATAGTCAAGGAGGGATGATGCGCTTAGAGATAGACCGCGCCGAATCCATGACCGTACCTTCCGACGAGGCCGTCCTGAAGGCGGCCGAGGCGCTCTTGAAAAGGGACGACGTGATGCTCCCCGAGGGCGTGGTGGAAGTGCGGCTCTGCGGGCTCGAGGAAATGCTCGAGCTGAACCGCCGCTACCACGACAGCGACGCGGTCACGGACGTGTTGGCCTTCGAGATGTTCGACGAGGATCCCGCCACCGGCGAGATAATCGTCGGCTCCATCGCGGTGAACCACGACCTCGCCGCGGCCCGCGCCCGCGACTGGCTGGCCGCCGCGGAGCTCCCGGCGGAGGAATACGAGCGCTATCTCGCCTCCGAGACCATCCTCTACGTCCTCCACGGCCTGCTGCACTTCGCGGGCTACGACGACGAGCTCCCGGAGGACAGGCGCGAGATGTTCGACATGGCGGCCGAGGTCCTCGCCTCCCTCGGCTGGCCTGTCGTCCCCTATTCCGGCGAAAAGGAGGATTCCTAAAGTGGAAGAAGGCTGGCGATTGCTCGAGGCTTTTTCGTTCCCTCTCCTCGACGGCTCTCTCCCTGCGCTCGCCCTCTTCCTCGTCGGCCTGGCGCTTTCCTACCTCTTCGGTCTGATAGTCGCCGCCACGGAGAACTACTCCTCCAGCAAGATGGAGGAGATGACGAAGGAATTCGACGAGGACGAGAAGAGACGCGCCAAGCGCTACGACGAACGCTGGCGCGACATACTCTACACCGCCCTTTTCTCCCGCGTCGTCTCCAACGTCTTCGTGCTGCTTCCCCCCATCGTCGCCGAGCATTCCTCCGCGGGCCGCGCCTTCGCCGTCCTCCTGGGCGCGGTCATCGCCCTCTTCCTGGCGGGCTACGCCTTCCCCAGGGCCGTGGCGAGGCGGGGCGAGGAAAAGATATTCCTCCGCTACGCCCCCTTCATGCACATTCTCGTCTTCCCCCTCTATCCCGTCGTGCTCCTCGGCCGCTTCTCCGACCGCTTCGTCGGAAGGATGACCGGCAAGCTCGTGGACGGCTCCACCGAGATCACCGAGGAAGAGATACTCGACATGGTCTCCGACGGCGAACTGGAGGGCCTCATAGAGGAAGACGAGGCGGAGATGATCGAGAAGATACTCCACTTCGACGACCTGCCCGTCTCGGAGGTCATGACCCCCAGCGCCGAGGTAACCGCCATAGACGCCGAGGCCGACCTGAAACAGGCCGTCGAGCTCGCCCTCCGCGCGGGCCACTCCCGCATACCCGTCTTCTCCGGCGAGCGCCGCGAGATAGTGGGCGTCCTCTATGTCAAGGACCTCCTCCGCTACTGGGACGACCCCTCCGCCCGCCACAGAAAGGTGCGCGACATAGCGCGGGAGGCCTACTTCATCCCCGAGAGCAAGAAGATATCCGACCTCTTCCGCGAGTTCAAGGCCAAGCACATCCACTTCGCCGTCGTCCTCGACGAGTACGGCGGCACCTCCGGCATCGTGACCATCGAGGACATCCTCGAGGAAATAGTGGGCGAGATAGAGGACGAATACGACGTCCGAAAGGCCGGCGACCTCGTCCGCCTCCCCGACGGATCCTGGATCGTGGACGGCCGCATCGAAATCGAGGAACTGAACAGGCGCCTACAGCTCTCCCTGCCGGAGAACGACCGTTACGACACCGTCGCGGGCCTCATACTCGACGCCCTCGGCAAGATACCCTCCCGCGGGGAGTGCGTCGAACTCGCTGGTTGCAAACTGACCGTCCTCGAATCCGACGAGAAGACCATAAAGAAGGTG
>QNBY01000241.1 GCA_003644275.1 Planctomycetota bacterium | reverse complement strand
CTGGCTTTCCCCGACGAGCGGGCGAACGGCGTGGCCTTCACCGGTAATCCTCAGCGGAGCGACGACAACCGCTACCTGGTGAACGCGCAGCTCGGCGATGAGCAGGTCGTTGGCAACGATCCGCGTATTGTTCCCGAAAAGGACTTGCTTGAGGTCGACAGCGGAGGTAACGTAGTTGCGATTCACCGCAGCCGCGCATCTGTGCTGGCCGAGCCCGGAAGGTTCGTGCTCTCCGACGCGCAGCTCCGTGAGCTCGGCCGGCTCATGTTCCTCGCGGCTCAGCGCCTCCCCCTGGACACAGGGCCGTACGGGCGCGAGCAGGTGCTCCTGGACTTCGAGTTCAAGGTGGACAGGTCGGGCGCCTTGAAGATAAAGCAGGTGCGGCCTTTCCTCGACAGGTGCCGCGGCATCATCTGTGACCGGCCGCCGGAGGACTACTGCAAGGACGCCGTCACGCTGGTCGATTACAACGAACGCGGCACGTGCGATCCCCAAACCGGCGAGTGCCGGTACAGTTACGTGGAGGTTGCCTGCGAGAAAGGATGTTCCGGCGGGGCATGTCTGGAAGAATGATGAAGTCGAACCAAGGGAGGTGATGAGATGAACGCGTTCCGAAAAACCATGTTGATGTTCGCTGGTCTCGTTTTCACCTGCTGTGGCGGTGGGGGCGGCGGGCCGTGTGAAGGCGTGGTCTGCGACGATCCTCCGGCCGACACCTGCAAGGACGGGGAGACGCTGCTGCGGTACGAGGCCGAGGGGACCTGCAACCCGGGCACGGGCCTGTGTGAGTACGGTTACACCGAGGTGCAGTGCGAGGACGGCTGCTACGGGGGAAAGTGCGGGGAGATGCGCGCGGTGGGTTACGTCGCCCTGCTGGAGGAGAAATCGAGCTGGGAAGACCATAACACCGCGCGGGCATACTTCGCCGAGGAGTTACACATGCTGAAGACGCCCTTCTTCTACGACGCGCGCCGCATGGTGGAGAAGCATCGCGAGGGCTCGTGCGCATACCTGGAGAGTGACGGCGGTGGCGGCGCCAAGTTACTTATGTGCGATCCGCCGTGCGGGCCCGACCAGTACTGCGACGCCGTCGTCTGCGTCGACTTCCCCCCGCACTGGAACGTCGGGACCATCGCGGTCGAAGGGCTCGAGATCCAGCTGTCCATGGAGTCCGACCAGTACGACAACTACGAGGAGGAGCTTGCGGGGGAGCGGTTGTTCGACGAGGGATCGGTCGTCACGGTGACAGCATCTGGCGGTGAGCTGGAGGGGTTTTCCGTGTCCGCGACGGCCGTGGAGCTGCTTTCGGTGGACTCCACGGTTGTCGACCTCATTGCGGGCAAGCCCGCCGTCGTCTCCTGGACGCCGCAGGCCACCGACGCCCGCATGCAAGTGTTCCTCCGCACCGGCATGCACCGCCCGAGGCTGCCGGCGGCGGCGATCCTGTGCGACGTCCCGGACGGTGACGGTATGGTGACCATTCCGGCGTCGATCGTCGACTCCTTCCGGGCCGCTGCCGGCGTGAACCAGCAACCCTGCGAGATCATGCGCTACAACCGCAGCGTCCAGGCGACGCCGTGGGGCGAGGTGGAGCTGACGGTAGGCAGCATCGTGGGGCTCCAGCTGAACACCCCGTGAGGCGGTGATGTCCCGCTCTCTGATCATCGCCGCCATTGCCGTTCTTCAGAGCTGTTCCGGGGGGAGGGGGGAGGTGTGTCCGGACGACGGGGACCTCAGGGGGCCCGTGTGCGTGACGAGGTTGGAAAGCGGCGAGCGGTTTGACGTCATCTCCGCACCGGGGGGAGACTTCCCCGCCCCGGAGCGCGCGACCAAGTACATGGTGCCGGTGGATCCCGGCGATCCGGAGTTGCTGCCGCCTCTCTTCCAGAACGTCAACCGCTACGGCGTGCACATAACCTTCCTGAAGGCCGTCTTCCCCGACAAGTTCGGCGATTTGGACGAGCAAGGGTACATGGACCTCGTCCTCACCAGGCGCACCAGGCGGTACTTCTCCGGCAACCTGTTCCGCTTCGTGCACCCTGATGAGGGGGTGTTCTACGGGTTTACCGTCTACACCGCGAGCCGCTCGGAGGAACTGTTGGAGGCCGAGGAAGTGCTGGGGATCTACCGGATGTTGCTGGGAGTGTTCGACGCCGGCAAGCTTACGTACACGTTCGATCTCTTCGACGCCATGGCGAGGGAGAAGGCGAGGGGGTGGTCGGACCCCGGCTTTCCGATCTACTTTCCGAATGAGCAAGGGGGAGGGACTTGAGAAGTGCAGGGATGACGCGTGTGATCGTGATCGTGGCGGTGGCGATGTCGTGCCTGCCGGCCGCGGCTTTGGCGTGGGAGCAGGGCGGCCTCCGGCTCAGGGGGCGCCTCCAGACGCGTTTCGAAGTGGAGCGGGAGCGGGAGGGGAGCTGGTCGAGCGGGTTCAGGCTCAGGCGGGCGAGGTTTGATGCGCGATTCATGCCGAGCGAGCAGGCGAGGCTCGTGTTAGAGCTGGACGGGGCCGAGGTGCTCGAACTCGGCGGTCCCGAAGCGGCCGGGGTGGAGCTCAAGGACGCCTACGGCCGTTACGAAGTCCGTGACGCCTTCCGGGTGCAGGTGGGGCGTTTCAAAAAGCCGTTCTCCAGGCTCAAGATGTCTTCGTCGTGGGAGCTGCCGGTTCCGGTGCGGGGCCTGCTGAACCGCCACGCCGTGGGCGGCACGTCTCACGGTGGCTTCGGAGGCCGTGACATCGGCCTCATGATCTTCGGCCGGATGAAGGGGCTGGCGCGCCTCAGGTACTACGTCGGTGCCTTTGGAGGGGATGGCCTGTTCGAGGGCCGGAGGGAATCCCACAAGGACTTCGTCGCCAGGTTGCAGGTGAGGCCCTTCAAGGGGTTGCGGGTTGCCGTAGACGCTACGCACAAGCTTTACCACGACCTGGAGGGCAGGACGCGCACCGCGAACCTCTTCGGTGCGGACGCCCGCCTCAGGTTCCGCGGCTTCACGCTGCTGCTGGAGGGCGCTTACGGCGACAACGTCGATGCAGGTCCCGGGCGCGTCCTCTGGGGAGTGCACGCGATCGCCTCCTACCGGTTCGGCCCGTGGGACGGGTGGGCGCTGACGCCCGCCGCCATGGTAGAGTCCTTCGACCCCGACGCCGGGATCGCCGGAGGGAGGGCGCTTCGCTTCTGCGGCGCCGTGAACCTCGACGTGGGTGAGATCTTCAGGCTGATCCTCTTTGCAGAGAGTTCGTTCG
>QNBY01000240.1 GCA_003644275.1 Planctomycetota bacterium | reverse complement strand
TCGTGATAGACAACGTATTGAAATTGCACGACCCTTACCGAGGGATGGGAACCGGCTTCACCGGACGTGTGGACATATGGAAAACGAGCCTTGATGTGTGGAAACGAAGACCGTGGTTCGGATACGGTTTCAGGGCCTGTTCCCCGGAGTACCTCGGCCATTACGCCGGACACAACGGTTACATCGTCGTCATGGTGAATATGGGTATCGTCGGCTTGTTGGTTTACCTCTCTTTCGTCATCCATGCCTGCCTGAAACTTGTACCGGGTGTTCGAAGGGGCGACAAATTCGACATAATCGTGTTCTGGTACCTGTTGTGGTACCTCACCGTCGGCATGTTCGAAGGCGTGGCGATAAATTTCGCTAATCCTCACACTATTCTCTTCTTCCTCCTCGTCTCCTACGTCCTCATACGCGGCCGCCTGCCGGACGACGCCGGGCCGCCCGGCCGGGCCGATCCGCCGCGGGAAAGGCCCGCTTCCGCTCCCTGACCCCCCTTTTCCCCTGCAAAAAGAGGGGCTGCCTCACGGCGGCCCCTCTTGCCGTTCCCGGCCGGGTCTGCGCGCTTTCAGCGCGAAAAGTGCCTCATGAACGCCCGCATCGCCTCAGAACGCTCCTCGCGCCGCGCCAGGGCTCGCGGCGTAGTAGAGGCCGGCCAGGGAGGACCCGCTGCCGCTCGCGAGGACGGAGCCGTCGCGCAGGGCGGTGAGGCAGGCAGCCGCCCCCCCGGGCAGCAGCACCAGCACCCGCCCCTTGAACTCGTCCAGCAGCGCGGAGAAGGCGGCCTTACCGCCTGTCCCGCTTCCGGCCGGTTTTCGGCCATGTTTCGCGGCGCGGCCCTCCCCTCACTCCCTCCTCCCCGCCAGCACCCGGACGATTCCTTCCCCCTCGTCCGTGAACCGGCCTATCACCGCTGCGCGTATTCCCTTCGCGCGCATCGCCTCGCAGGCGGCCTCCGCCCTCTCCCGGTCCACCGCCGCGAGCAGCCCGCCCGACGTCTGCGCGTCGCCCAACAGCACGCGGCGCACCTCGTCCACGCCGTCCTCCCATCGCGTCCAGGCCTCCGCCCACGCCAGGTTGGCCTTCGTGCCCCCCGGCACCTCGCCCATCGCCGCGAGCCTCTCCGCGCCTGGAAGCACCGGCACCGCCTCCGCCCAGAGTTCCGCGGAGAGCGAGTCGTCCAGCATCTCATGCAAGTGCCCCAGAAGCCCGAAGCCGGTCACGTCCGTAACGGCGTGGGGCGAGTGTTCCGCCAGCGCCTCGGCGGCGGCGCGGTTCAACGTCCTCATCGCGGCCACCGCTTCACCCCAGCCCTCGACGCCCTCCACCCCGCGCTTGGCGGCCGTGGCCCATATCCCCGTTCCGAGCGGTTTCGTGAGGATGAGCGCATCTCCCGGCCGCGCCCCGCGGTTCCGCCACAGGCCGCTCTCCTCCGCCATCCCCGTCACCGCCAGCCCGAACTTGGGCTCGTTGTCCTCCACCGTGTGGCCGCCGAGTATGGGGATGCCCGCTTCCTCCGCGACCTCCAGCGCCCCTTCCATCATCTCGCGCAGAACTTCCTCCGGCAACACGGCCGCGGGAAAGGCCGCTATGTTCAGCGCGAACAGCGGCCGCGCCCCCATGGCGTATATGTCGGACAGGGCGTTCGCGGCGGCTATCGCCCCGAACAGACGCGGTGAGTCCACCACCGGCGTGAAGAAGTCCAGGCTCTGCACGAGCACCTTTCCCCCTCCGATGCGCCAGGCGCAGGCGTCGTCGGCGGTCTCAGGCCCCACCACCGCCTCTTCGGCCTCACAGATCGGCAGCGACCGCAGCACCCGCTCCAGCATGCGCGCCTCCATCTTGCACGCGCAGCCCATCCCGTGGGTGTAGGCGGTCAGCCGCACCTCCCCGCCCTCGACGGCGGAGGGCGCGGCAGAAGGAGCGGCTATCTCCCGCGCGGTCTCGATTATCTTCTCGGCGCCCCTCCTCACCTCGTCCTCCGTGCTGAAGCGCCCGAGCGAGAGCCTCACCGTGCACAGCGCCGTGGCGGTGTCCACCCCCATGGCGGCGAGCACGTGCGAGGGCTCCGCCTCTCCCGTGTGACACGCCGCCCCGGCGGACGCTCCCACCTCGTCGGCGAGGCGCGCCAGCAGAAGCCCCGCGTCCACGCCGGGAAAGGCCGCGCTGAGGGTGTTGGGCAAGCCGTTATCGAAATCGCCGTGCACCACGAGCGACGGGAACCCCTCGCGCAGCAGGTCCAGAAGCAATCGCCTGAGCTCCCGCAGCCTCGCCGCTTCCTCCTCCACCTCCGCGGCGGCCAGCTCGCACGCCGCGCCGAGCCCCACCTGTTCGAGTACGTTCTCCGTCCCCGGACGCAGGCCGCGCTCGTGTCCCGCGCCCCTCAGCACCGGGGCGAGCTTCACCCCCCTGCGGACGAACAGCGCCCCCACCCCCTTGGGGGCGTACAGTTTGTGCCCGGCGATGGAGAGCATGTCCACGTCGAGCTCCCTCACGTCCACCGGTATCTTGCCCACCGCCTGGGCCGCGTCGGTGTGGACGAGGATACCCCGCTCGCGGCACATTGCGGCTATCTCCGCCACCGGCTGGATCGTCCCGACCTCGTTGTTCGCGAGCATCACCGTGACGAGCACGGTGTCCGCGGAAAGCGCGCGCTCCACCTCCGCGGGATCCACCCTTCCCCGGCGGTCCACGCCCACCACCGTCAGCCTCGCCTTTCCTTCGGCCTCCAGCGCGCGCACCACTTCCAGCACCGCCGGATGCTCAAGCGCGCTGGTTACGACGTGTCCGCCCCCGCGCGCCTCCACCGCGCCCCGTATGGCGAGGTTGTTGGCCTCGGTGCCGCCGGAGGTGAAGATTATCTCCTCCGGCTCGGCCCCCACGCAGGCCGCGACCTGCGCGCGCGCCCTCTCTACGGCCGCCCTCGCCTCGCGCCCCAGGCGGTGCATCGAGGAAGGATTGCCGAAGAAGCCGGTCAGGTAGGGCCTCATGGCCTCCGCCACGCGCGGATCCACCGGCGTGGTGGCGTTGTAGTCGAGGTAAACGAAATCTTCCCTCATGCTCGGCCTCCGGCCGGATTGTACCGCTCGTTGGGACGACGGCGACCAAAGGGGCGCGGGCGACGTCCGCTCCGTTCTGCTGGAGACTTCGGCGGGACAGATTCCCCCTCTCGGCCGAGCTCTACGTGGAAGAGGCGGAATGACCGTCCTCATCCCCCGGCCAGAAGGTACAGCAGCGCGCCCAGAGCGAAGGC
>QNBY01000239.1 GCA_003644275.1 Planctomycetota bacterium | reverse complement strand
CAGGTGGAGGAACGGTTTGAAACCATCCTCGAGAAATTCTGAGCGCTTCCTCCTCTCTCTCCTCTTCGCCGTCCTCCTCCTCCTCGCGGCCTTTCTTCCCCCCGCTTCCTGCGAGGATTTCCCCAGGGACTGGAAGAACCGCCTCCGGTCCGCCCTCGAGGCCTTCCGTTCAGGCGGCATGACGGCGGAGCGCTGGCGCGCGCTGCTCAGAGACCCCGATTTCGGCCTGAACTACTTCGCCCTCACCACGCTTCCCGACAAAGACGTCCCCGCCCTCGCGGGCGACCTCCTCTCCCTCGCCCTGTCCTCCCGCTTTCCCCCCCTGCGGACGGCCGCCGCCCGCAGGCTCGCCGCCCGTCTCCCCGGCCGGCTCCTCGAGGCCTGCCGCCCGCTCCTGAAACGCGGGGGCGAGCCCGCCGCCCTCGCCCTGGACGCGCTCGGCTTCCTCGACGCGCCCGCCGCGGCGGACCTGCTCGCCCGCGCCGCCCGCTCGGGGGACGAACTCCTCTCCACCCGCGCCTTCCGCGTCCTGCTCCGAAGGCACACGCCCCAGGGCCTGCGCGTCCTCGCCTCCATCGCCCGCGACTCCGCCCTCGCCGTCTCCGTGAGGACCCAGGCCATCGGCTCCCTGCGCTTCTTCCACGAACCCGGGGCCATGAAACTCCTCTTTTCCCTGCTGGACGATCCCGACATGGAGGTGTCGGACGCCGCGTGGCTCACCCTCGTGGACCTCACCGGCCGCGAGCTTCCCCCCGAGAGGGCGGAATGGGAAAAATGGTGGAAGACCGCTTCGAAGACCTTCCGCTGGCCGCCCTCCGTGAGGATGCCGGACGTGAAACCCGTCCCGCTGGACCCCGCCGTGGTCCGCCGCGCCGTGGACGAGGGCTGCGCCTGGCTCATACGCCACCAGGACGCCGACGGCCGGTTCGACTCGCTGAACTACTCGAAGCACGACCCCGACCGCCGCGCCGGAAAGGGACGCAACAAGACGGACGTCTGCATGACCGCCCTGGCCGTGCTGGCCATGCTCTCGGCGGGCGTGGATGGGGCCGATCCCGCCTCGAAGGCCCGCGCCGAGGCGGTGGACAAGGCCATGAAGTGGCTGGTGAAACAGCAGAATCCCCCCGGAAACTACCGCAGCGACAACCCCGTCACCTACGTGCACGAACAGGGACTCGCCACCTGGGCGCTCGCCGAATACGTCGCTGCAGGACACGAGGAGTACGTCCCCCACATGCAACGGGCCTTTCGGAAGTGCATGGAATACCGGGACGGCGACCTCGCCTGGGGCTACCCGGGAATGCTAGGGAATACAACCAACTCCTGCGTAACTTACTGGTACGCGTGCGCGTTCGCGGCGGCGCGCAACGCAGGCTTCGAGCTTCCCCGCGCCGGATGGGAAGGAATCGCGGACTGGTTCGACCGGGCCACGGAGGAATACTCCGGCCTGATATACAACGCCTCCGCGAAGGAACCCTCCCCCGCCATGACGGGCGTCGGCCTGCTCGTGAAGTCCTTCTTGCTCTGGGACATGGCGGACGTCGTCCAGCTCCGTTCGACATCGGTCCTCCTCGACCGCGACATCACCCGCTGCTCCTACTACGACTTGTATCTCTACTCCCTCGGCCTCTCGCGCGTCCCCATCCCCCAGGCGGGAAACTTCATCGCCCGCATACGGGCAAGGCTCGTCGAGCTCCAGGACAAGAGCGACTCCCACCTGAAAGGTTCCTGGGACCCCCGCAACGACATATGGGAGACCAGCAGACTCTACACCGCCGCCATGGCGATAACGGCGCTCACCGTGCCGGATTCGAAACTCCGTTGCCTGGCGGACCCCCTCTCCCCCGCTCCGTGAAGAAACGCGCCCCCTGCGGAGGCGCGCCTCTTCCGTCCGTCGAAGCCCCTCTCAATTGTCGGAGGAGCGAACCCTGCATCTGAGCCCGGAGAGCTTCGAGGCCCTTTCCGCCCATTCCATCATCAACTGGATCGGCGGGGAGACCTCGAACCCGTTGCGGATGTCTCCGCTCCGATGTTGCTGGAGCACCCACACGCGCCCCTGCAGCCCCATCCCGGCGAGCTCCAGGGCCATGGAATACACCGCCTCCCACCGGGCCACCTCGGGGGCCAGGGTGGTTCTTATCTCGAAGTCCACCCCGCTTTCCTCCAGTATCCTGAGCGATTCCGGCACGGTGGAGGGGCTCACCGGGTCCCCCGTTATCTCGGGATACCGCGCCAGCGGGGCCTTGTAGTCCATCCCCACCCAGTCGGGAGGGGCCTCCTCCATCAGCCGCTCCAGCGCGTCCGGGAACGGGCCTCCCGTGTGCAGCGCCGCCTTGTAGCCGAGCGAGCGCACGAACTTCACCGTCCACGGCAGCGAGGAATACAGCGTGGGCTCCCCGCCGCTGAACACTATGCCGTCCAGCACCCGCCTGCGCTTCTGCAGGAAGGCTACCACTTCTTCCCATTCCCTGAGCCCCGCCCGCGCGAGGCTCTCCTTGTTGTGGCAGTAGGGACAGTTCCACGGGCAGCCCGGCACGAACAGAGTGGCGGTCAACATGCCGGGCCAGTCCAGCGTGGAGAAAGGCGTAACCGCGGCCACGGGAACGGCTGTTCCGACCTCTTCCTTCAGTTTCACCTCAGGCCTGTCCTTTCACCCTCAGGGGCCGCCCGACCCGTTCGGGAACGGTGGGCTCGAAGTACACCCGCTCCTTGAACTCGGACTTCTTGCCTATGTTGAACTGCGACACCGGCCGGTAGTAGCCCATCACCCGCGTCCACACCTCGCACTTCTGCTCCTTCACGGGCTTGCACTTGGGGCAGAGGTGGTGCTCGCCGGGAAGGTAGCCGTGCGTGGGGCAGATGGAGAACGTCGGTGTCACCGTCAGGTACGGTATGCGGTAGTTCTCCAGTATCCGCCTCACCAGCTTCCGGCACGCCTCCTTGGTGATGGGTTCGCCCAGATAGGCGTGGAACACCGTCCCCCCGGTGTACTTCCTCTGCAGCTCCTCCTGCAGCTCCAGCGCCTCGAAGATGTCCTCGGTGAAGCCCACGGGAAGCTGCGACGAGTTCGTGTAATACGGCGCGTCCGGCGTCCCCGCCTGGATGATGGCGTCCCCGAAGAGCTCCCTGTCCTTCTTGGCGAAGCGGTAGGTGGCCCCTTCCGCGGGCGTCGCCTCGAGGTTGTAGAGGTGCCCCGTCTCCTTCTGGAACTCCGTTATCTTCGCCCGCATGTGGTCCAGGAAGCGCAGCGCCAGCTTCTGCCCCCT
>QNBY01000238.1 GCA_003644275.1 Planctomycetota bacterium | reverse complement strand
CCTCACCGACCGAACCCTCAAGGAAAAGTTCAACGACATGGTGGACCAGGGCATCTTCCTGCTCGAGCACCCCATCATGTTCGTCCTGAAGGGCGGCTACAAGAAACGCCGCGAGCCCCCCGCCGAGTGGAACGGGGAGAAGGACGAGAAGGAAAAGAAGGAAAAACCGGCAGAGAAGGCCGGGACGGACGGCAAGAAGCCGGAGATCGACCGGCCGGCGGCAGGAAAGGAACGATAGATGTTCTGGTTGAGGGCAGTCTTCATCCTCGCTTGCGCGCTCCTCTACTACGCCTACTACTCCTACTACTCCTACACCTACACCGACGCGCCCTTCCCCACCTACATCGCCCCCCTCATCGGCCTCGCGGGCGGACTGTGCGTCATGCTGCTCGACCTCTTCTACCGCGAGCGCATCGCCCGCAACTTCTTCGCCGTCTTCATCGGCCTGCTCATCGGCGTCTTCTTCTCCGACCAGGTGATAGTCTTCCTCGAGCGATTCCTCCTCCTCTACAGCGACCAGGTGTCGAGCGACTTCAAGGAAGGCCTGAAGCGCAGCGTCATCATCCCCCTCGTGCCCGTCATATACCTCATAATCTGCTACACCTCGGTCATCCTCATACTGCGGGCCAAGGAATCCCTGAAGCTCATCATCCCCTTCGTGAGCCTCACCGACGAGAGCCGCTCGTCCGGCGGCCTCGTGCTCGACAGCTCCGTGCTCATAGACGGCCGCATACTGGACCTCTGCCGCTCGAAGCTCATCGACTCCCGAATCGTCATCCCCCGCTTCATCGTAAGCGAGCTCCAGATGATAGCGGACTCGTCCAACAAGATAAAGCGCCTCCGCGGCCGGAGGGGCCTGGACATAGTGAAGAAGCTCCAGTCCCTTCCTGAGGTGGACGTGGAGATATCGGACGACTTCTTCCAGGATCCCGGCCCCACCGACGAGAGGATCGTCAAGCTCGCCTCCCGCAAGCGGGCCAAGGTGGTGACCAACGACTTCAACCTCCTCAAGGTGGCCCAGATATACGGCGTCGAGGTGGTGAACATAAACGACATAGCCCGCGCCATGCGCCTCAACGTCATGGTGGGCGAGAACATAGAGGTGGAGATAGTGCGCGAGGGAGAGGGAGCCGACCAGGGAGTGGGCTACCTTCCCGACGGCACCATGGTGGTCGTGGAGGGCGCGCGCAGCCTCGTCGGCAGCCGCGTCACCGCCCGCGTCACCAACATCTACGCCCGCGACGCCGGGCGCATAGTCTTCGCCAAGGTGGTGAACGAATGATGGAGCTCTGCGCCGTGGTCGCAGCGGCCGGCGGCGGGGAGAGGCTCGGCGCGCCCGTCCCCAAGGCGTTCGTGGAACTCCCCGGCGGCACCCTCCTGGAGCACTCGCTGCGCTCCCTCGCGCAGCAGGGCGTCTCATTCGCCGCCGTGGCCGTCCCCCCCGGCTTCCAGCCCCCCCGGCCCGTCGCCTTCCCGCCGGGGATGGAGGCGGTCCTCGTGGAGGGCGGCCCCCGCAGGCAGGACTCCGTGCTCAACGCCGCCCGGTTGCTCCCGCCCGCCCGCGTCGTCCTCGTGCACGACGCCGCGCGCCCCTTCCTCCGTCCCGGCCTCCTCGCCGAGCTCGCGGCCGAAGCCCTCCGCCACGGCGCGGCCGTCCCAGCGCTCCCCTGCCCGGACACCCTGAAGATCGTGGAGGGCGGCGCGGCGGTGCGGACGGTGGACCGCTCCGGCGTCCATCTCGTCCAGACGCCGCAGGCGTTCCGCCGCGACGTCTTCGACGCCATGCTTCCCCTCTACGACCGCCTCCACGTCACCGACGACGCCGCGATCGCCGAGGCCGCGGGCTTCCCTCCCCGCGCCGTGGAGGGCTCGCCCTTCACCTTCAAGGTCACGCGCCCGGCCGACCTCGAACTCGCGCGGATACTCGCCGCAAGGAGCGCGCCGTGAAACGTCCCATAGCCGTATTCGATTCCGGCGTCGGCGGCCTCACCGTTCTCAGGGAGATTCGCCTTCATCTCCCGTCCGAGGACCTCATCTACTTCGGCGACACCGCCCGCGTCCCCTACGGCACCAAGTCCGCCATGCTCATCGCGCGCTACGCCGTGGAGAACGTGCGCTTCCTCCTCCGCTTCGAGCCCAAGATGCTCGTGGTGGCCTGCAACAGCATGTCCAGCGTGGCCATTCCCGTCCTCGAGGGCGCCTTCCGCCTCCCCGTGGTGGGCGTCATCCACCCCGGCGCAGTAACCGCCGTGAGGGCCTCCCGCAACAAGGTCATCGGCGTCATCGCCACCCAGGCCACCATCGCCAGCCGCGCCTACCACCACGCCGTCCGCGCCCGCGAGCCCGAGGCCGAGGTGATAGGCAAGGCGTGCCCCCTCCTCGTCCCCGCCATAGAGGAAGGCCGCGGCCCGGACGATCCCGTCGTGCGGATGATACTCTCCGAGTACCTCGCCCCCCTCCGCGAGGAGGAGATAGACACCCTCATCCTCGGCTGCACCCACTACCCCGTCATCAGGAAGGCCGTGGAGGAAGAGATGGGCGGCGGCGTCACCATCGTGGACAGCGCGAAGGAAACCGCCCACCGCACCCGCGACTTCCTCGCCGAGCTCGGCCTGCTCGAACGCAGCCGAAAGCCCGGCCGAATCCGCGTTTACGTCTCCGACAACCCCGCGGAGGTCAGGAAGCGCGGCGCCCTCTTCCTCGGCGACGACATGCCCCCCGTCGAACTCGTCACCCCGGAGCAGTTCTACGAATGAGCGACGCCAGGAAGATAATCGCCAGGAACCGTAAGGCGTTCCACCTCTACGAGATATTCGACCGCTACGAGGCCGGCCTCTGCCTCAAGGGAACCGAGGTGAAGTCCCTGCGCGACGGCAAGGTCTCCCTCGACGGGGCCTTCGCCCACTTCAGGGGAAACGAGCTCTACCTGTTCAACCTGGACATCCCCCCCTACATGCACGGCAACATCCACAACCACGACCCCAAGCGGCCGAGAAAGCTCCTCCTGCGCCGCCGCGAGCTGCGCAAACTCCGCGTCAGGGTGCTCGAGAGGGGCTTCACCCTCGTGCCCCTCAGCATCTATTTCAAGAGGGGTTGGGCCAAGGTGGAGATAGCCCTCGCCAGGGGCCGCTCCAGGGCCGACAAGAAGGACCGCATCAAGGAACGCGAGGCCCGGCGCGAGATACGCCGCTTCGTCCGCTGACGGCCCTCACTTCATGTCGAGTTTCGGAAGGTCCCGCTCCGATATCTCCTCTATCTCGAAGTAGT
>QNBY01000237.1 GCA_003644275.1 Planctomycetota bacterium | reverse complement strand
AGGGGAGGCCCCGCCGTCTGTTCCAGCCTGTACGAGAGCGGGTCGCCGTCCGGATCCTTCGAGCGCGAGCAGTCCAGCACCAGCAGGCCGCCCGCCTCCACCCGCCCCGCGGAGACCGGCTCGGCGCGGGGAGGCGAGTTCGGCCCCCTCACCAGCACGTTCACCCTGTCGGACGCCGAGGAAAAGCCGTCCGACACCGTGAGCTCGAACACGTAGAGCCCCTTCACCGAGGGAGTGAGCGCCACCCGCCTCTCCCGCGCCTCGTCCATCAGCCTTTCCGGCCCGGCCGCCTGGCGCCAGCGGAAACTCACCTCTCCCCCTCCCGGCTGCTTGCTCAGCGAGGCGTCCAGCGTGAACGGATGCCCGACGGTGGCGGTCATGTCGCTTCCGGCGTCGGCGACGGGCGCGAGAGTCCCCCTCTCCACGACGAAGCGGACGCGCCCGGGTTGCGCCTCCCTTCCGTTCACCCTAGCCGACACCTCGAACTCGTACACTCCCGATTTCTCCGGCACCACCACCAGCATCGGCCCGCCGTCGCGCGGGACGTCCAGCATCGGCCCGGTCGTCTGCCGCCACTCGAAGACCGGTTCGCCCTTCCACCTCCCGCGCAGCACGGCGGTGAGATAGACCTTCCGCCCGGCCGCCGCCCGCGAGGCCGAGCATTCCACCCGCAGGCGCTCACCCGTCCATCGCACGTGCACCATGAAGAAGGCGGGCGGGCATATCCTCCCGCCGGTGGGCACCACGCCGAACTCGTAGGTCCCGCTGAACAGGAAGTGCAGCTTCACCCCGTCCGCCGTCGTCTCGAACGCCGCAGGGTGCCCCCGCAATTGGAAGCAGCGGAACCCCTCACCCTCCCGCAGGCCGGACACCGCCGCGAAGAACTCGCTCTCCGGCTCCACCTGCGCGGCGGCGGGCTCCACCCTCAGCGGCGCGCGGTCCTTCTCCACGCACAACACCGTACACTCGGCCGTCGCGCTCGCCCGCCCGTCCGTCACGCGCAGAACGAAGCGGTACTCTCCCGCCCGTTCCGCGGTGAGCGTGACATCCAGCGAATCGAAGCGGTCCTTCCACGGCGGGGCGGGGCAGGGCGCGAGGCTCCAGAAGCCCTTCACCCTTCCCCCGTCCGGGTCGTAGGAATACGAGCCCTTCAGCTCGAAACGCTCCCCCACCGCCACGGTGATGCGGGAAGGCGCCACCGCAACGGGGGGCTCGTTGCCCTTCCGCACGGTGAAGGAAACCTCGCGCGTGCCGGTGAGTCCTCCCTCCTCCGCGGCCGCGAGCAGGAAGGAATACCTGCCGGGCACCTTGGGCACGAACGAGCATACGACGCTCTCCGCGCCCTCGAGCTCCACCTCCGGCCCGCCCGTCTGCATCCACCGGAACGACAGCACGCCGCCCTGTCCCGGCCTGCTGTTGAGCGCGCTCAACACCACCTTCTCGTGGGTGACGGGCTTGGCGGGAAACACCTTCACCTCTACGACGGGCTTCTTCAACGAGCGGAGCGCGGTCAACACGATGGAAGCCGCCTTGGACGACGCGAACCCGTCCCACGCCGTGACCCTGACGTCGTAGCTCCCCTCGCGGGGAGGCACGAAGCCGAATCGGCTCCCCTCGCCCGAGGCCCGGAACCCGCGGGGGCCCCGCACGGTCCAGAAGAAAGTGAGCACGTCGCCGTCCGGGTCCTTGGCGTCCTTCACCCGGAAGCGAACCTTCTCCCCCACGCTCGCGCGCGGCGGTCCTTCTATGCCGGTCTCGGGCGGAGAGTTCGACGGCGCGGCCCGCACCTCCACCTCGGCCCGGTCCGTATCCTCGCCGTCCGACACCTCGACCTCGAACAGGTACACGCCCGGCATCCTGGGCACGAAGTGCGCCTTCGCCTCCCTCGCCCCGTGCAGGCTGCACGGCGGCCCGGCGAGGAAGCGCCAGGCGAAGGAAAGCGTCCTCCCCGTCCTGCAGTAGGAACGCCCCGCGTCCAGCGTCACCGTCTCGCCCGCGGTGCAGAAGACCGGACTCGCGGCCATCGCCCGCGGCGGGCCGTCGTATTCCTCCATCTCCACCGTCGCGTAGGCCGGTTCGCTCAGGTTCTCGCCGTCGCTCACCACCAGCCGCAACCGGTACGCGCCCGGCCTGGAGGCGCGGAACACCACGCCGTCCCCGCCGTCCTCCACCGTCCCCCCCGGCGGCCCCTCGGCCACGCTCCAGAAGGCTTTTACGGGCGCTCCCTCCGGATCGTAAGAGCCCGACGAATCCAGGCGCACCGGCACGCCGCAGTACGCCCTCTCGGGACGCGCCGCCGCCGAGGCGACGGGCGGCCGGTTGTCGGCCGCCACCCGCAGCGTCCGCCGCGCCGCCGCCGAGTTGCCGTATATGTCCGTCACCACCAGCCTCACCGCGTAGACGCCCGGCCGGTCGAAGACGGCCGAGCCCACCTCCCCCTCCGCCGACAGCGCCCGCCCGCCCTCGAATATCCAGCGGTAGCGGAGCGGGTCGCCCTCCGGATCGGAGGAACGCGAGGCGTCGAACGAGACGGGCTTGCCCGCCCCCGCGACCGGCGGTCCGTCCATCGCGGCGTGCGGCGCCGAATTCTCCCCCCGCCCGGTCACCCGGAAGCGTATCTCCTTCTTCCCCGCCAGGAGCCCGTCGTCCGCGCGGCAGACGAACGCCACCTCTCCCTCCTCGGCGGCGAAGACGAACTTCCGCCCCACGACGTCCCTCACCGGGCGGAACGGCCCGGAGACGGGCTCCCACCACACTCTGAGCACGGCGTCCCCGTCCGGGTCGCGCGTGCCGGACGCGTCGGCCGTGAACGTCCCCTTCTCCGCGTCGTAGGAAAGCTCCACCCTCACCTCCGGGGCGGAGTTGTCGTAGGCCGAATGCGACGCCGGAGACCACGGCGTGACCGGGTCCCTCAACAGCGCGGGCCGCCCGGCCGTGCGCGATGCCTTGCCGTCCCCCGCCCGCGCGGAGAATCCTTCCCCCGCCGCCGCTTCCGCCCCGTTCACCCTCACCCCGCCGAACGGCGCGAACACGGCCGCCCCCTCCGCCGTCAGCGCCGCCTCCACGTCGCCGCTTCCCTCCACGAGGAGCGGCCCGACCCTGAAGGCGCACCACGAGCCCCTCGGCGAGGCCAGGAACGCCGCGCGGCCCGCCTTCAGATCGAAGGAATACTTCCTGCCGCCCTTGCGCACCTCCGAGCCCGAGTAGAGCACCGCCGAACCCGCCTCGACCACGAGCGCCGCGCCGTCGGGAAACACCGCGTCCGCCGGACCGTCCT
>QNBY01000236.1 GCA_003644275.1 Planctomycetota bacterium | reverse complement strand
TGCACGGGCGCCTCCGGCGCACGCTCCGGCGCTCAGGTGCTCGCCGTGGGCCGCGACCCCAAGGGCAAGACCTGGATAGTGTGCGCCGCTCAGAAGTTCTCGAAGGGCAGGGCGCTCGCCTTCACCGCCGACACCACCGGCAAGTCCCACCGCGAGCTCGTCGGCTTCGGCATACCCTCGCCCTGGCCCAAGTTCTGGGGCCAGGCGGTCCGCTGGCTCGCGGGCTTCGACGAGATGCGCAAGAAGAAGGACGTCTATCTCTCCCTCTCCACCGAGAGCCGCTTCGTCGAGCCCGGCAAGGCCGTCGAGCTCTCCACCGCCGTGAAGGGGAACGTGAAGAACCTCGCCGGGCGGCCTTCCGTCTCGGTGTCGGTGGTCACTCCGGCCGGGGAGACCGTCCGCCTCCAGCACTCGCTGGACGGCAAGACGCTCACCGGCTCCGCTTCTTTCACCCCCCGCTCGGTGGGGTTGTACACTTTCAAGGGAAGGCTGGAAGACGCCTCCGGCAAGCTGCTCGACGAGAGCGAGTACACCGTCCTCGCGGGCCAGCCCTGGCTGGAGAACGCCAACCTCGCCCTCGACGAGCCCGCCCTGAAGGAACTCGCGCGCAGCACCGGCGGCAAGTACTACACCCTGGCCTCGGCGGCGCGGCTGCCGGACGACATTGCGTCATCCACCACCAAGGGAGTGGAGCGCGTGACGCTCAGCCTCTGGAACAACCCTTACGTCTTCCTGCTGCTTCTGTTGCTGCTCTCGGCCGAGTGGTACGTGAGGCGCAGGAACCAACTTCTGTAGGAGGGACGCGGTGAGAAGGACGATTGCTCTGATCTTCGTCTTCGCCCTGCTCGCCCTGCTGGGACGGGCCGAGGAGCCCGTGCTGAACCCCACGCCTCCCCCCGCGGACGGCGGCCCCCGCGACGTGGTCACCTACAGCGACGGCAGGGTGCTCGAGGGCAAGCTGTTCCTGCGCGGCCCCCAGACGCTCAAGCTGTTCGACCTGCGCAGGAAGACCTACGTCACCATCCGCTTCTCCGACATTGCCCGCCTCGACGTGGACATCGAGAAGCAATCCATGGAGAAGGTGTGGCGCTTCAAGGAAGAGGGCGACCCGGAGAAGATATACACCGGCGAGGAATACCCGCTCCACTACTACGTCACTCACGTTACGCTCCGCAACGGCTCGCGGTTCGACACTCACCTGTCCGCCGTGCTCTACCTGAAGAAGCCCGACGGCAAGGAAGAGCGGGTGTTCCTGCTCATAAAGCAGAAGGGCGACACCACCCAGAACCTGGACGACCTCGTTTACGTCAAAAGTGTGGTGCTCTACGACCGCCGCCTGGAAGAAGGCGGGGCCGAGTTGCTTGTGCGCCTCACCGGCTCCGGCGCTCCCGTGCGCGCCCTCGCGTTGCAGCACGGCGCGAACCAGACCTTCCACCGCCTCCCGGAGCGCGACGGCAAGAGCTTCCTCTGGCGCGGCCTGCCGCCCGACCGTTACGACCTGTTCCTCGTCTTCAAGGAGAGGATATGCTACTTCCTCTCCCCCCTCGACGGCTCCACGGGCGGAAAGAAGGACGCCGGGGGGCTCGCCGAGCTGCCCGAGAAGCCCCTCGACGAGAAGAACGGCGCGCGCCCGGCCGGGCTGACGGAGGAAGAGAAGAAGAGCCTCGCCGAGTACATCTCCGGCGCCGACGAGTTCTTCGACGTGAAGGAATCGATGGACTTCGGGGGGAACCCGAAATCCGTCCGCGTCCTCGTCAGACAGGTGAAGATAAAGGACACGTCCTATCGGACCAAACGCAAAGGCATCACCCTCTGGCGCTTCGACCTCTGGTTCCTGCATCGCCTGCAGCGCGAGTGGAAGATAGACAGCCGGGCGTTCGTTTACAGGGCCTACCTGCCCGAGGGCGACACCTCCGGCCTGCCCGTCCTGGTGAGGGACGAGCGGCTGGGCGGGATCGACCTCGAGGCCGGAAAACGTATCACCCTGGAATACCCTTCCGGGGGGAGGTGAATCATGCCCGCCGAAAACGTAGCCAAGGCAGACCGTTTCATCAGAAGCCACCTCGACACGGCCCGCACGAAGTGGATAACCGTCCGCTTCCTCGAGGGCCTGTCGCGCACGGTGGCCATAACCTCTTTCGCCCTGCTCGTCGCCTTCCTCGCCGACAACGCCTTCGCCCTTCCCGGCGTGGCGCGCCTGGCGCTGCTCGCGGCGGTGCTGGCCGTCCTGTTCGGGGGGCTCGCGTGGAACTTCTACTCGCTGGCGAAGCGGATACCCTCCGACGAGGCGATGGCGCGGATAGTCGAGAAGGCGCACCCGGAGTTCGACAACATGATAATCAACTCGGTGCAGCTCGTCCGCTCCGGCCACAAGGGCCCGGCCGCGGTGATAGTGGCCGCGCTGGCCAACTCCGCCGCCGCCGCCGTGGCCCGCTTCTCCTTCAAGGGCGTGGTGACGCTCGACAGGCTGAAGAAGCTCGCGCTCGTGGCGCTGGCCGGGGTGCTGCTGTTCGCCGCCTACGGCCTCGCCATGCCGGAGCACTTCAACAACGCCTTCGAGCGCTTCGTCCGGCCGCTCGCCTGGGTGCCGCCCCTCACCGACACCCACCTCGAGGTCGAGCCCGGCGACGCCACCGTGGGCTACGGCCGCCCCGTGGTGATAACCGCCCGCGTCTCCGGCAAGATACCCTCCACCGCCGTCATCTCCTTCCGCGCCCGCGGCGAGGGCAAGTTCAACGCCCAGGAAATGGAGTTCAACGGCAAGGACTTCGTTTACTGCTTCAGCTCGGTGACGGAGGACATAGAGTACTACGTCGAGGCGGGCGACGCCGAGTCCCCCGTATTCACCCTCGATTCCGTCGTGCTCCCCGCCGTGGCCGACATGACGATAACCCTCGTCCTCCCCGCCTTCACCAGGCTCGAGCCCAAGGTGATGAAGAACGCCTCCGGCTCCATAACCGCCCCCGCAGGCACCGTGGTGAAGATAGACGGCAAGGCCAACGTGTCCCTCGGCAAGGCGGAGATATCCTTCAACGACGGCCGCGTGCTCTCCCTTCCCTGCAAGGGCAAGGGCTTCACGGCGAAGTTCAAGGTGAAGTCCGACGGCTGGTACTCCATCCACCTCTGGGACGAGGACGGCGTGAAGAACGAGGACCCGCCCCGCCACACCATCACGGTGGTGCCCGACCGCCCGCCCCAGATACGCCTCATCAGGCCCAACGGCGACATGACGGTGGCCCCCTCCCAGGAAGTGGTGGTGGCCTACCAGGCCTCCGACGACTTC
>QNBY01000235.1 GCA_003644275.1 Planctomycetota bacterium | reverse complement strand
GGGGGGGGGGGTGGGGGGGCAGGCGCGGGGCGGGGGGGGGGAAGAGGGTGCTTCTGGAGGCGTCGGGGGGGGTGACGCTGGAGCGGGTTCCGGCCATATCCCGGACGGGGGTGGACAGGATTTCGGTGGGTTCGCTCACCTACGCGCCGCGGGTGGTGGACATAGGGCTGGACTTCGAGGGATGAAGCTTCCGCCGACGGTGTTCCTGGACGTGGTGGACTCCACGAACTCGTGGCTTCGCCGCAAGGCCCGCGAGGTGCCCGCGGGGACGGCGGTCGCGGCGGACTACCAGACCGCGGGGCGGGGAAGGGGGGACCGCCGGTGGCACTCGCCGCCCGGAGGGGCGGCGATGTTCTCGCTGCTGTGGCCCAGGGGAGAGGCCCCGCGGGAGGAGTTGGGGCGGCTCTCGGTGGGGCTCGCGCGGACGGTGGCGGAGCTGCTCGCGGCCGACTACGGGGTGAAAGCAGAGGTGAAGCCCCCGAACGACGTGCTCGCGGGGGGGAAGAAGCTGTGCGGGATACTGCTGGAGGAGTGCGGCGACAGGCTGATAGTGGGGGTGGGGATAAACACGAACCTGGATCCGGAGGAGTTGCCGGAAGGGGTGGACGCCGTTTCCCTTTCGGGACTTTGCGGGAGCAAAATCGACAATCGGCGTCTAATTGAGAGATTGATTCCGGCGATAGCCGAGTATCTAAGTGCATCATTGGTCCCGCTCACCCGGGAGGACAACGGATGAAGAAGCAGGCGGCAATCATCCTGACGGCGGTAGTGATCGCGGCGGCGCTCGCCGCAGGGGCGAGGGCGCTCACCGTGAAGAGCCTCGAAGAGAGGACCCCGAAGCAGGTGAAGCTCACCGGCACCGTGTTCGAGGGCGATCCGGTGGTGAACTACAACCTGACCGTTCCGGCGGCGGCGCTTTCGGGCGGCCCGTTCTGCTTCGGAGTGAAGGACGCCGCGGACTTCTGCATGTTGTCCGCGAGGGGCGGCACGCTCGCAGTGGAGAGGGTGACGGGCGGCGTGCCGGCGCGGCTCGCGGATGTGAAGGCGGTCGGGGACGAGGTGGTGTTGATGGTGAGGGGGCCGCTGTGCGGGATAAGGACGGACGGCGGGTTCAAGGCCTTCTTCGTGGAGAACGAGAACATACCGCCCCGCTGGGCGTGGATGGGGGAGAAGAAGGGAAAGGCGGCGTTCCGGCCGCTCGCCGCGGTGCTGTTCGCGGACAGCTTCATGCGCATGAAGGCGGACGAGGGCGAGTGGAGGCCGCTGTCGGGAGAGTGGAAGATAGTTTCGCTTCCCAATCCGTCGCGGAGCGCGAACGCCTTCAGGCTCGCGGGGACCGCGGGGAAGGAGGAGGCGTTCGACCTGCTGGACCTGCCCGACTGGGACAACTACCGGGCGGAGGTGAACGTCCGGCCGCTGTCGAGCGGCGCGGCGGGGGGGATGGTGTTCGACTGGCGCGGGGAGGGCGACTACAACGCCGTGCTGCTCGAGGCCGGCAAGAAGGGCGGAGCGGTGAGGGTGACGGCCCGGCGGAACGGCAAGGATGAGACGCTGGGGACGTTCGAGGGCGGTTTCTTCCCGGGCCAGTGGTACAACCTGGTCATCGAGCAGACCTTCGGACGGCTGGTGCTGGAGGTGAACGGGGTGAAGGCGCTGGACATTTCCTCGCCGCGGTTCTCGTCCGGCAAGTTCGGCCTCACGGTGCGGCCCGGCGGAAACATGCAGTTCGACGACCTGGACGTGCGGCCGCTCACTCCCACCGAGACGGCGGGGCTGGTGTCGCCCGAGGGGGCGTGGCACCTGTTCGGACCCGTGGAGATGAAGGGAGGGGCGTTCCGGTTCGGTTCGGCGACGGAGGGGTTCGCGTTCCTCCCGCTGAAGCTGGGGGAGGGGAGCGTGGTGGAAGGAGAGTTGAGCTGGAAGGCGGGTTCGCGGGGTATGCTGATGCTGGGCGGAATGACGCCGGGCGAGAAGAGCGCGCTTCTCGTGGCATCCGCGAGGCCCGCCGCGCCGGAGGAGCTCATGGAATCGCCCCCCGCCCGCAGGGACGGCGAGGCGTCCTTCAAGGTGAGCGTTGTGAAGGGCTCGGCGCTTCTCTCGCTGGAGGGGGACGCGGTGTTCCACGGCATAATACCGCTGCGGGAGGGCATGCTGTCGCTGGGGCTCGCGGGCTCGGGCGGCTTCTCGTGCGCGGGGGTGAAGGTGGAGTCCGCGGGACGGACGCGGGTGGTGCTGTGGCGTAACGAGATATTCACGCACGAGAGCACCATGCGCAACTGGAACGACGACGGGTTGCACTGGAAGCGCGTGAGGGCGGAGAACAGCAGGGCCTTCGCCTACGTGAACGACCGGATATGCTCGCGCAACCTGGAGGCGACGCTGAAGCTGACGGACGAGCAGGCGGCGGCGGAGAAGTTCGAGGCGGCCGTGGCGCTTCCGTTCGAGGCGGGGGCGCTGGACTCCGGCTACGAGCTTCGCGCGCGGACGGCCGACGGGAGGTGCGAGGTGTCGCTGAAGCTGAAGGGCGAGACGCTGTGGAGCGGGGAGGTGGAGGACCTGCCGCTCCGCACGCTCACGATATACCGGCGGGGGCGGTTCGTGCTGTCCTTCGTGAACGGGCGGTATTTCAGGGGGTACGTGTCGCCGGACGAGCTTCCGCTGTCCATGGTCGGGTGCCTCGCCTCGCCGTTCGTGCCGAAACTGGGGGACGTGGAGATATCGTCGGACTCCATCTACGAGTACCTGTTCAACACGGCGCCTTCGGACTGGAAGGTGGGGGCGGGAGTGTGGGAGGTGCTGAACCGGTGGCAGTGCGATCCGCGGTGGTCGTGGTTCTCGGGGGACAGCACGCGGGACGCGAGGGGGAAGGTGACGGATCCGCTCGCCCTGCTGTGGTGGCGGCGGCACGTGAAGGGGGACTTCACCTTCGAGATGTACTTCGGGTTCAAGATGGACCGGGCGCGGGGGGCCAAGTATTCTTACGCGCGTGACGTTGACCTGGCGCTGGTGTCGGACACGGCGGACATGGACAGCGGCTACCAGTTCATAATTGGGGGGGCGAAGGGGAAGAAGATAAACGCGGTTTCGCGGGTGCTGAGGAACGGGGAGGCGATACCGTGGCGGGACGGGACGACCTCGACGGAGAGCCCGTACCGGCTGTTCACGAGCCAGTCGCACCGGTTCTGGTTCCACTACCTTCTGAAGAGGCGGGGGGGGCGGTTCACGCTGGAGTTCACGGACCAGAAGGGGACGCACAGGGTGTTCGATTTCACCGATCCCGATCCCCTCGACGCGGACCG
>QNBY01000234.1 GCA_003644275.1 Planctomycetota bacterium | reverse complement strand
GCCACCGCCGGCCCCGGCACTCCTTACCTGGACCTGGGCCTGACCACACTCCCCCTGTACCAGGGCTGGCTGGAACCTGTCCTGAGCCTAAAGAAAACCGCAGACCCCCAGGTGCTGCCCGTGGAAGGCGGGACGACCACTTTCGTCCTGGAAGTCGAGACCCACGGCCCCTCCCCTGTGACCAACGTGGACATCACGGACACCTTGCCCATCAGTTGGACATACGTGGCCGGCAGCACCATCGTCACCTACCCCGACGGCAGCAAAGGCTACCCCGAACCCACCATCAACGGCAGAACCCTGTTCTGGAACCTGTCACATGAACTGTACACCAACCAGACCCTGCGACTGGAATTCGACGCCCGGATTCAGACTGGCGGCAGCGTGGGAGCTACCCGGTCGGACGATTTCGAGGACGGTCAGGTGTACAATGGAGGAACCAACAACTGGACCGGCCCCTGGAGCGAATCGGACGACGGCAGCGCCAGCACGGGCGACTTACAGATCATCGGACCAGACGGTGATGTAGACCCTTACGCCGGCGATTGGCAATTGCGCCTGCGCGACGACAACGTCTCCATAGAGAGATCGGCCAACCTGAGCGGATTCGCCCGCCCGATGTTGCGCTTCAAACGCAACGCTTACTCCCTGGACAACAACAACGAACATTTCTACCTGGACATTTATGACGGCAGCGCGTGGCACACCGGCGTGCTGAGCTGGACCGACGGCTCGCAAGAGGACATCTGGGTACAAGAGGAAATCGACCTCTCCCCCTATGCCGCCACGACCACCACCATCCGATTCAGTAGCCCGGCAGAAAGCAAAGGTAACGGCGACCGGCTCTACATTGACGACGTGGAAATCTACGACGCGGCGGCCGTCAACCAGAACCAGGGTCAGGTGGTCGGCCAATACAGAAGCCGCACCTTCAACGCGACTGACACCGCCGTGGTCTACATCAGCGCGCTCAGCCTGGAAAAAGAGGCCGACCGGTCAACAGCCGAAATCGGCGCGACCATCGCCTACACCCTCACCTACCGAAACAGCGGCGGCGTCACCACAACCAACACCTACATCAACGACACCCTTCCGGGAGACGTCACTTTCTCCAACGCCTCCAGCGGAGGCGTCTACATCAGCGCCACCAACACCATCAGTTGGACCATCCCCGACGTGGGACCGTCGAAGACGGGCACGGTGACATTTACCGTGACGGTGGACGATGACACACCCGACGGCACAGTGATCGAAAACCTGGGCCGGATCAACAGCGAGCAAACCGGGTTGGTCAACAGCAACGTCGCCAGGGTCACAGTACTGGCCCCGGACCTGGAAGTGACCAAGTCCGGGCCGGGCAACGCCAGCGAGGGCGAAGTGATCACCTACACGATCCAGTACGCCAACAACGGCGGAGCAGCGGCCACAGGCGTCCTGATCTCCGACACGATCCCGACATCCACTACCTACAGGACGGGCAGTATGGAGATCGACACCGGCAGCGGCTGGGTCTCCCTCACTGACGACGCCGGCGACGACGCGGGCGTCTACAACGCGGGCGTCATCACCGTCAGGCCCGGCGTGACCTCCGGCACGGTGGCGACGGGAGAATCGGGCGCCATCAGATTCAGCGTGCAAATCGACTCCAGCCTGCCCGACGGCACCATCATACTCAACCAGGCCACTTTCGACCGGGACGGCGCCAACCCTCAGAGCACCGCCATAGTCGCCACCCCCATCAGCGACCTCACCATCGAGAAAGCAACGGATCAGACCGTAGCCGTGGCCGGCGACGTCATCGAGTATACACTGAACTACGCCAATCACGGCGCTGTCACCGAGAACGACATCTACATCTACGACACCATCCCGGAGCCGGCCACATACGTCTCCGGCACCGTCACCGGCGCGGGCCTGACCATCGAATACTCCATAGACCATCGCGCCACCTGGACTACGACAGTCCCCACCGACCCAACCCAGGTCACCGACCTGCGCTGGTCGCGTGCTACACTCTCTCCAGGCGCGACCGGCACAGCCGGCTTCCACGTCCAACTGCCGCAACAACTGCCGGGCGACACCACCCTGTCCAACTTCGCCACTATCACCAGCACCGGCGGCAGCTTGATCCACTCCAACATCGTGGACATCAAGACGATAGACCTCGTGATCAAAAAAGTGACCAGCTCGTCCTACGCATTCCCCGGCGACACCATCACTTATACCATCACCTACGGCAACAACGGCAGCGCCAACGCTACCGGCGTCACGATCACCGACACCGTTCCGGTCAGCGTCACCTACGTGCCGAGCAGCATCACCGGCGCCGGCGCGGACGACAGTTCCGCTCCCGACCTCGTCTGGAACGTGGGAACGGTCGTGGCCGGAGCCAGAGACCTGCAAGCCACCTTCGTCGTGACGGTCCCATCCGGCGCGACGCCAGGCGACAACATCGTCAACACGGCCACGATCAGCAACAGCCTCGACTCGGCGACGAGCGGTGAGAGCAAAGTGACAGTCGCCTCGGCCGGCGTCACCATCGGACCAGACCACCAGACCGAGAGCGCCGCGGGCGAAACGATCACTTACACCCACGACATCATCAACACGGGCAACGTCTCCGACACATTCACGATCACCTATAGCCATTCGCTGTGGGTATCCGCGACCACCACCCTTTATCACGACCAGGACGGCGACGGCGTGCGCGACCCCGACGACCCGATCATCACGACGACGACAGGGGTGGTCCAACCCGGCCAGGAGTACGACTTGCTCCTCGTGCTGACCGTCCCGGCCAACGCCGGCGACGGCGTCACCAACAGAACCACCATCACCGCGACATCCAACAGAGCGCCGGCCAACTCCAGCAGCGCCGTGGACACCACCAACATTCCCGACGAGCCTATCGCCGGGCTGACCATCGCCGACGATACCGGAGGCAACCCCGTCCAGATCAACTCCTCCGTCGCCTTCACCGGCTCCGTCTCCGCCGGCTCCAACGTCGTCTACTCCTGGAACTTTGGCGACGGCATCACCACCACCGGCCAGACCGCCTCCCACGCCTTCGCCAACCCCGGCACCTACACCGTCACCCCCACCGGCACCCACTCCGCCGGCTCCTCCGTCACCACCACCACCGTCACCGTAATCGACGAGCCTATCGCCGGACTCTCCATCGCCGACGACACCGGCGGCAATCCCGTCCAGATCAACTCATCCGTCGCCTTCACCGGCAGTGTGAGCGCCGGCTCCAACGTCGTCTACTCCTGGAACTTCGGCGACGGCATCACCGCAACCGG
>QNBY01000233.1 GCA_003644275.1 Planctomycetota bacterium | reverse complement strand
GGCGGGCAAGCAGGCGGCGGCGCGGGGCGAGGAGGGGCTTTGGATGCGGGAGGTGTTCGACCGCATATCGGCCCTGCGCTCGGACTTCCTGCCGTCGGCGTGGATGCAGGATACGGTGACGGCCGCTGCGTCGGGCGACTGGGGCACCTGGCTGCTGTACTTCTGCTTCGTGACGGCCAACGCGCTGCTGCTGTTCCACCTCGCGCTGGTGGCGGGCGGGCGGACGCTGAGGCGGGCGAGGATGCGGGTGGCGGCGTCGGGCGGCGGGCGGACCATAAAGGCGGACGGGCCGCTCGCGCGGGCGGTGAGGGGGCTTCTGTTCTTCCTGGCCCCGCCCGAGCGGGAGATGATACTGAAGGACATAAAGAGCTTCGTACGCTCGCCGGGGCAGTGGACGCAGTTCACCGTCTTCTTCGGGCTGCTGGCGTTCTACATACTGAACCTGCGCACCTTCAACTACCACGTCCAGAGCGTTCCGTGGCGGGTGCTGGTGGCGAACACGAACCTGGCGGCCCTGGGGCTCGTGCTGGCGTCGTTCACCGGGCGCTTCGTGTTCCCGCTGGTGAGCCTGGAGGGGAACCGGATATGGGTGCTGGGGCTCGCGCCCATAGAGAGGCGGCGGGTGATAAAGGCGAAGTTCTGGTTCTCGTTTCTGGGGTCGTCGGCGGTGTCGCTGGTGCTGGTGGCGCTGTCGGCGAACCTGCTGAACCTGGGGCGGGGGATACTGCTGTTGCACGCGGGGGCGATGCTGATGGTGTGCTTCGGGCTCTCCGGGCTCGCGGTGGGATTGGGGGCGCTGTTTCCGATGTTCGGGGAGGACAACCCGTCGCGGATAATCTCCGGCTACGGGGGTACGGTGAACTTCGTGTTGTCCATGGGGTACATGCTGACGGTGGTGCTTCTGGTGGCGGTGCCGGGGCAGGCGGCGGTGTCGGGGAGGCTGGGACAGGGGACGGGCCTGTTGCTGGAGGGGGGAGCGTTTCTCGCGGCGGGGGCGCTGTCGGTCGCGGCGGGGGTGATCCCGCTGCGGGCGGGGACGAGGGCGTTCGAGCGGGCGGAGTTCTGAATCAGGTGGCGGGGGCGTTGAAGGATTCCACGGCGGTGACGAAGGAGTTGACGCTCTTGCGCTTGCCGAGGACGAGCATGGTGTCGCCGGCGGTGAAGGCGGTGTCGGGCGGGGGAGCGACGATGGTGCGGCACTTTCCGTCCTTGGGGGAGCAGCGCTTTATTCCGATGACGTAAACGTGGAACTTGCGGCGTATGTCCAGGTCTTTTATGGTCTTTCCGACGAAGCGTGCGGGGGTGGCTATCTCGACGATGACGGAGTCCTCCGCGACGTCGATGCGGTCGAGGAGGCCGGGGAAGAGGAGGCTGTTGGCTATCCTTCGGGCGGAGTCGCGCTCGGGGAAGACGGCCTCGGTGGCGCCGACCACCTTTATGGCCTCGGCGGCGGCGTCGCTGTTGACCTGGGCGATGATGTGCGGCACGCCGACGCGCTTGAGGTAGTGGACGAGGAGAACGCTCACGTCGAAATGGCGGGCCATTCCGATTATCGCCACGTCGAAGTCCTGTATGCCGAGTTCCTCGAGGACCTCGGTGTCCTCCACGTCGGCGCAGACGGCGCGGGTGACGTCGTCGGCTATCCGCTGGATGAGGGCCTCGTTCCGGTCCACCACGACGACCTGCTCGCCGGAGCGGGCGAGCTGGACGGCGGTGGAGTAGGCGAATTCGCTGAGACCGAGGACTATGTAGGCCTTGCTCATGGTTCCTCCTATCCGATCATCACCTTCTCGTGGGGGAGGGAGTAGGCGAGGGGGGCCTTTCGGGGGACGAGCATCTGGGCGAGCAGGAGCGGTCCCACCCTGCCCGCGAACATGCAGACGATGATGACCATCTTGCCCGCGGCGGAGAGCGTGGGGGTTACGCCCGTGGAGAGGCCCACGGTTCCGAGCGCGGAAGCGACCTCGAAGAGGTGGTCGAGGAATCGGAAGCCGCCGTCCAGGCTGGAATGGGGGGCGTAGCCGAACTCGGTGTGCTGCAAGAGGACGAGGGCGACGACGATTATCGCCAGGTAGGACGCCGTCACGGCGACGGCGCGGGAGTTGGTCTCGGAGGCGAAGGAGCGGTCGAGCATCTCGCCGCGGGGCCGGCCGCGTATGCGGGAGAAGACGTTGGCCCACAGGACGGCCGCGGTGGTGGTCTTGATGCCGCCGCCCGTGGAGCCGGGCGAGGCTCCGATGATCATGAGGATGACGGTTATCATCAGCGTGGTGTTGGTGAGGGCGCTCACGTCCACGGTGTTGAAGCCCGCGGTGCGGCAGGTTACGGAGTGGAAGAGGGCGACCAGGGGGCGCTGGTACCACCTGAAGCGGGCGAGGGTGTTGTGCCATTCGAGCGCCATGAAGGCGAGGGCTCCCGCGGCGAGCAGCACGCCGGTGGTGAGGAGCACGACGCGGCTCTGGTAGGAGAGGGAGCGCCATCGGAATCCGCCGCGCTTGCGGGAGAGGAAGGCGTCGGCGACGTCGGCGGCCACGAGGAAGCCGATGCCGCCGGAGACGATGAGGACCATCATCACGCCGTTCACCAGGAGGTCGCCGGAGTAGCCCGTGAGGCTGTCGGAGAACAGGCTGAAGCCGGCGTTGCAGAAGGCGGAGACGGAATGGAAGACGCCGAACCACAGCGCCCGGCCGAACGGCATGTCGAAGGCGAAGCGCGCGGTGAGGAGCACAGCGCCGGCGAGCTCGAAGGCGAAGGTGTAGGCGAACACGCGGCGCAGCACCTCCCGGGGATGGAGGCGGGAGGTGGGGCCGATGGTCTGGGCGACGAGGAAGCGGTCGTAGGGCGACGCCTTGCGCCTGAGGGCGAGCCACATCCAGTTGGAGATGGTGAGAATGCCGAGGCCGCCCAACTGGATGAGCAGCAGGATGACGAGCTGGCCGTGGGCGGAGAAGTCCTTGGCCGTGTCGAGGACGATGAGGCCGGTGACGCACACCGCCGAGGTGGCGGTGAAGAAGGCGGACACGAGGTCCAGGGGGCGGCCGTCGGGGGTGCAGGAAGGCTGGAGCAGCATCAGCGTGCCGACCGCGATGAGGAACATGAAGGTGAGAATGAGGAGCCTCGCCGGGGAGGGCGGGGAAAGGGTGAGCCTCAAACCGCGCTCCTTTCGTGGAAAACCATTATATCCGGCGTCGAAAAAGCGAAAGGAGAAAGCCATGAGGACAGCCGCGACAATCGCTTCCGCCCTTCTCTTTCTGTTCGCCGTATCCGCGTTCGCCGGACCCGCGCGGGTGGTCTTTTAATGATACGGCGCCCACCG
>QNBY01000232.1 GCA_003644275.1 Planctomycetota bacterium | reverse complement strand
GCCAGCATCTGGCGGGTGAACGAGCGGTACTCCGTGCCCTTGAGGCGGACGGGATCGCGTTCGGAGGCGTCGTAGGTGAATTCGTGCCCCGCGAAGGACACCACGTCCCCGTCGTTCAGAAGGCACTTCTTCACGCGCCGCCCGTTCACGAAGGTGCCGTTGGAGGAACCGAGGTCCACCAGCCTGTACCCCTCGGGCACGCGGCGTATCTCGGCGTGGAAGCGCGACACGGCGTCGTCCGGTATGCGTATCAGGTTGGCCGGATCGCGCCCGATGGTGGTCACCTCGGAGAGCGTTATCGAGTATTCCTTGCCGGACCTCGTCTTGGTCGTCAGTCTTGCCATCCGGTCTCGTCTCCCGATATCTCCGACGGCGAATGCACCGTCTGCGTCCCGGGGAGGACGTCGAGGGCGAAGGTGGTTATGGAGTGCATCCCGGTGGCGGCGATGGAGACGACCTTCAGCTCCGCGCGGAACCCCTCCGCCTCTATCACGGTCCGGCGGGGCCAGACGCCGTCGCCCATCGCGAGGAAATCGGAGTAGGCCACCCTGAAAAAGACCTCGCTGTCCGTCGAATACAAAAGCTCCCGCACGGTGAGGGTGGGCCTGTCCACGAAGGCGCGGCATTCGAGCCTGCCGGCCTTGCGGAAGTACACGAAGCGGCCGGTGCTGGTCTGCACCCCGTAGGGCTCGAAGTCCCTAAGAGCGCCGGGCATGTAGGCCACGGCCTCGGCTATGGAGAGCAGCCCGTTGGGTTGGGACAGGAGCGTGTCGAGGTCCGTCTCGAGCAACTTCAGCTCGGCCGGGAAGTAGAAGCTCGCCCGGCGGCCGTCCAGCACGAAGTCCAGCGCGGGGGGCTCGCCCTTCTTGGAGAACTGGACCCGGAACTTCGCGGGCGCGTCGAACGCGAGGGAGACGATCATCTCCGCCCTCCGGTCCGCAGCGGCGACCGAGAGTTTCATCTCCGCGTCGCAACCGCCGAGCAGCAGGGCGCGGCGCTCCATGATGCGGAGCATGGAATCCGGCGAGAGATTTTCGAGGTAGAGAGGGACGTCCTCCTTGCCGCCCGCCCCGCCGCAGCCCGCGAGGACGAGCAGGGGCAAGAGGGCCGCGAGGCACACCCGGAGAATGCGGGTAAAGTCGTTTATAATCGCGCTTTTCATCGACCGAATTTTAGTTGAGGGGCGATGTCCTGTCAATCGAAAACGAATCCCTGCGCTGCGGGGGCGGTTCTCCGCGCGGCGCTCCTGTTCCTGCTGATATCGGCGTCTTTCCTGCTCGGCCGGGCGGACGGCGAGGACGCGGAAGCCGTCTTCTCCGATCCGGAGGGGGACGTCGTCCTCACGAACATGAACACGGACAGGGGAACCGCGGGCGACCTCGTGAGGGCCGTCTTCTCCGCCTCCGGCGACAGCGCGAGCCTCGCCTTCGGCTACGCCCGCCCCCCCTTCTCCACGGGCGCGGTGAAGCTGAAGCTCAAGCTCTCGGTCGCCCTGTTCTCCCCGGCGGGGGCGGTGCAGGAAAGCGTCCGCTTCGTGATCGAGAGGGGCGCGGACGAAGTGTCGGTCTCCAGGCCGCGCGAGCTGGCGCTGGAGAGCTGCCGCTTGGAAAGGTCCGTGTTCACCGCGGTGTTCCGTCTTCCCAAGGGCTGCAGGCGGATAGGGGCGTCCCTGGAGAGCTTCCTTCTGTGGGACGAGGGAGAGAGCGCCGACGATTTTCCCTTCTCCGTCTTGAGGCTCGCGGTTCCGGCGGCCACTCCGCCCCCCACTCCCACGCGGCGGGTGTCCAACCGCGTTTCCTACCGGCCGCCGCCCGCGAAGGGGAGAAAGGACGACGAGAAGGCGGCGGCCGCCGCCTTCGAGGCCGCGCGCGCCCTCGCCGAGAGTTCCGCGGCCGACGCCTGGAGGAAGGCCGAGGAAGCCTACCGCATGAGCGGGGACTTCGCCTTCAAGCGTTCGGTTCTGTCCTTCCTGCTTTCGCTCTCCCCGAAGCCCCCTCCCCTCTCGGAGGCCGAGCGCTCCAGGACGGACGCCCTCATCGCCGCCGAGATGATCCGTTGCCTGCGTTCCGTTCCCGTCTCCTCGCCCCAGGGCAGGATACTGCTCGCCTCGCTGGTGAACGAGGTGTGCGAGCGCTACCGTTATCCGCGGGGGCGCATGGACGTAGCCGCCCTGAAAAGGGCGTACCTGGAGACGCTCAAGAGCCGGGAGTTCCCGGAGCTGGAGCGGGTGCGCAGGGAGAGGGGCGCGCGGGCGCTGCTGTCCTACGGGAAGGCCGCCCTGGCGCGGAAGCGCTACGAGCTTGCCTTCCGCTGTTTCTACGACTACCTGGCCTGGCTCAACACCGGCCTGGGAAAGGGGAGCCGGGAGGAAGCCGAGGAAGGGCTGCTGCGGGCCGCCGAAGGGGCGTGCGCCGCCGTGCCGTCCTCCGAGAAGAAGGCGCTGCTCGCGATGAGGGACCACCGCGCCTTCCGGGAGCTCGTGGTGCGCCCCTCGCTCCATTTCGTCTTCATAGGCCCGTCGGGAGCGCTGAAACGGACGCCGGAGAAGTCCTTCCGCCGCCTCGACGCCGCCTGGCTGGTGGAATCCGACCTCTTCGACACCTCGCCCGCCTTCCGGGCGAAGCGCATATACGTCTTCCTGCGTGAGATGTACGGCATAGCGGGAGGACACGCGGGCGGCGACGTCATCGCCATTTCCTTCAAGTTCGCGCGAAACCGTCCTTCGGCCGCGCGGGTGGACACCGACCTGTACTTCCACGAGCTCGCCCACTGCCTGATAGGATACGTGTTTCCCGTCCGCGGCCTGAACGAGGGGATAGCGGACCTGGGGGCGCTCGCGGCGCACGATCTGCTCGGCTCGGCCGCCGAGGCCGCCCGCCGCCGGAAACACGCCCTCGATTTCTTCCGGCGTTACTTCACGGAGCGGCGCACACCGTTCGAGAAGATACCCAAGTACGCCCCGTCCTGCGGCTTCTTCCTGCGGCCCTTCGAGGGAAGGAAGGAGCCCGATCTGACCTGGCGCGTTCTCCGGCACGTGTTCTGCAACATGAAGAAGCCCGGCTTCGCCCCTCCCACCCCTCACGAATGGTCCCTGTGGTTCCTGAAGCTCCACGTGCCCTGGCTGGGAAAGGCCGTGTACGGGAGGGCCGCGGCCGACGGCTTCCCCCTTCCTCCCGAGATCGCCGCGCTCGTCCAGGACGAGATGGACTACTACCGGAGCGAGCTCGCCTACGCCCGCTTCCAGGGCTGGAAGGCCCTCCGAGCCTTCGCGCGGCGCGTGGCGGATGAGAATCCGCGCTCGTACTACAGGCACCTCGCCCTTCTGTACGCGCTCGAGG
>QNBY01000231.1 GCA_003644275.1 Planctomycetota bacterium | reverse complement strand
CTGAACGAGGCGCTGAGGGGAAGACAGGTGTTGTGATGTCTCTGGAAATGCATCTGAGCGCGCATCAGAAGCTCGCCCAGCAACTGAAGATGTCGCCTCAGATGTACCAGACCATCCAGATGCTCCAGTATCCCCTGCTGGAGCTGCGCGAGAAGATAGAGCAGGAATTCACCGAAAACCCGTTCCTGGAGATAGTGGAGGAGCGCCCGTCGCCGGACGAGATGAGGGCGTCGGAAGGCGAGATGGTGATAGAGGGTTCGCAGGAGGACCTGGAGCGCCGCAAGCGGGAGGAAGTGCGGGACATAATAGAGGCGCTGCGCGAGGAATGGGAGGAGGGCCGGAGCCTGCGGAGCGCGCCGCGGAGCGCGGCCTACTCCGGCGGCGAGGACCCGAAGCGCGCGGCGCTGGAGAGCTACGCGGCTCCCTCGGTGAACCTCGCCGACCACCTGCTGCTGCAGCTCCACCTTCTCGGCCTCGACCGGCGGCTGGAGACGGCGGTGGAGATACTCATCCACATGCTCGACCGCAACGGCTATCTCCCGGAGGACTACCTGGAGGCGGTGAAGGATCTGGCGGAGAAGGGCGACGAGAGGGACGAGGAGGCCGAACGCTTCCCGCGACTGCCGGAGGGCGGCTTCAGCGAGGAGGAGATCGATAAGGCGGTGGAGGTGCTTCAGAGCCTCGATCCGCCGGGCATCGGGGCGCGCGGCATGACGGAGTGCCTGCTGCTGCAGCTCGACCGGCTGGAGGGCGACTACGAGGTCGAGAAGCGGATAGTGAAGGAGCACCTGGAGCTTCTGGCGGCGAACAAGCTGCCGGAAATAGCGAAGGAACTGGGCGTGCCGCTGGAGAGGGTGAAGGAGGCGGCGGACTTCATCCGGCGCAACCTGAACCCGAAGCCGGGGCTGCTGTTCGACAGCGAGCCGCCTTCCTACGTGGTGGCGGACGTGATAATAAGGGAGCGCGACGGCGAGCTGGAGGTGAGCCTCAACGAGCGGGAGCTTCCGAGGCTGCGCTTCAAGAGGAAGTACCTCTCGATGCTCTCGAAGGTGCGGTTGAGCAAGAAGGAGAAGGAGTTCGTCAGCAGCAAGAAGGAATCGGCCCGCTGGCTGCTCAACGCCATAGACCAGCGCAACCGCACGCTGTACCGCATCGCCGAGGCCGTGGCGCGCCACCAGCGGGACTTCTTCCTGAAGGGCAAGCGCTACCTGAAGCCGCTGCTGATGAAGGACCTGGCCGAGGAGCTGGGAATAGACGTGAGCATAGTTTCGCGGGCGGTGAGCGGCAAGTACGTTGACTGCCCGCAGGGCATCATTCCGCTGCGGTCGCTAATAACCGGCGGCTACAGGACGGCGGGCGGCGAGGAGATATCCGACGAGGCGATAAAGGAGGAGATAAGGCTTCTCATCGCCAGGGAGGACAAGCGCAAGCCCCTGAGCGACGAGGCCATCATGCGCGAGCTGCGCAAGAAGAACATAGACATAAAGCGGCGCACGGTGACGAAATACCGGGCGGAGCTCGGAATCCCGAACACCAGAGAGAGAAAAGCACACTGAGATGACGAAGGCGATAGGGTTGTTCTCGGGCGGCCTGGACAGCATGTTGGCCGCCCGCTTGTTGCAGGAGCAGGGTATAGAGGTCACGGCCCTCGCCTTCACCTCGCCCTTCTTCGGGGCGAGGAGGGCGAAGAAGGGAGCGAAGCAGCTCGGGGTGGAGCTGGTGATCGCGGACATATCCGAGCCCCACTTCGAGGTGGTGCGCAATCCGGCGCACGGCTACGGCCGGAACATGAACCCGTGCCTGGATTGCCACGCGCTGATGATCCGGTTCGCGGGGCGGGAGATGGAGAAGCGCGGGCTGGACTTCATTTTCACCGGCGAGGTGCTGGGACAGCGGCCGTTCTCGCAGAACCGCAAGGCGCTGGACGTGGTGGCGCGCGAGAGCGGGTACGGCGAATCGCTGCTCCGCCCCCTCTGCGCGAAGCTGCTGAAGCCCACGCGGATGGAGCTGGAAGGGCTCGTGGACAGGGAGCGCCTGCTGGACATACAGGGCCGCTCGCGGCGGCGGCAACTGGAGCTGGCCCGGCAATGGGGGCTCACCGAGTATTCCTCGCCGGCGGGAGGGTGCAAGCTCACCGATCCCGGCTTCTCGCACCGGCTGAGGGAGGCGCTCGCGGACGATCCCGGCATGGACGTTCGGGACGTGGAGATATTGAAGGTCGGGCGGCACTTCCGCCTGGGCGGGGGCGTGAGGCTCGTGGTGGGCAAGAACAGGGCGGACAACGAGCGGATAGAGGCGCTGGCGCGCGAGGGCGACGTGCTCCTGCGGGTGGTGGGGCATCCCGGCCCGCTGGGGTGCCTGCGCTCGCGGGAGGCCGAGCCGCCCCTGGAGACCGCCGCGGCCGTTACGTCGCGCTACTCGGACGCCCCGCGGGGCGAACCCTGCCGGGTGGAGTGGCGGGAGGTCGGACGGGAACGGCGGGGCGAACTTCTCGTGACGCCGTTCGGCGAGGAGGAGGCGCGGGCGTTCGCCATACTTCCCGGCAAACGATGAAGGAGAGACGCACGATGATGACGAGAGAGGAAGCGCTGGCTCTGCTGAAGGAACACGTGAAGGAGCGCCACAACCTGCAGCACGCGCTGGAGTCCGAGGCCGTGATGCGCGCGCTGGCGGAACGCCTCGGGGCCGATGCCGAGGTGTGGGGCCTATGCGGACTGCTGCACGACCTCGACTGGGAGATGTGCGGCGAGGATCCCTCGCGCCACGGGCTGGTGACGGAGGAGATGCTCGCGGACGCCGACCTGCCGGAGGAGCTGGTGAGGGCGATACCCGCCCACAACGGCGAGTACACGGGGAGGAAGCCGGAGAGCGACATGGCGCGGGCGCTGATACCCGCCGAGACGGTGACCGGCCTGATAGTCGCGACGGTGCTCGTGAGGCCGGACAAGGACATATCGAAGATACCGCTGAAGTCGCTGAGGAAGAAGTTCAAGGACAAGTCCTTCGCGCGCAACGTGAGCAGAGACGCCATACGGACGGTGGAGGATCTGGGCGTCCCGCTCGACGAGTTCCTGGAGCTCGCCCGTGACGCCATCGCAGGAATACAGGACGAACTCGGACTCCGGTAGCGGCTGGCTCGAGCGCGAGGCCGGTTTCGGGCGGGTGTCGCTGCACCACCGGAAGGGACCGGGGGGAGTGTGGTACACCTTCTGCCCGCGGCCGGGCTTCGCCACGAAGGGGGCGGCGGTGGTGTTCGCCTTCGGGGCGGGCTGGGACGCGCTGGAGACGGAGGAGGGCAGGCTGGCGGCGCCGTCCGGCGCGGCGCACTACCTGGAGCACGTGCTGTTCAAGAGGGCGGGGGAGGACCTCTCCGACAGGTTCGCCGCG
>QNBY01000230.1 GCA_003644275.1 Planctomycetota bacterium | reverse complement strand
GACAGTATATCCGGCCGTCCGTGGCGTGCGTGAACACCCTGTCGCCTACCACCTTCACCGTCCCGAAGTTGCAGTCCGGGCGCCCGTGCTCGCGCATCCCCACGGAGTCGGCCCGCCAGATGACCTTGCCGTCCGCCGGCCCCAGCTTGTACACCGCCGCGTCCGTGCTCCCGAAGTACACTCCCTCGTCGTCGAAGTCCATCAGGTGGTGCGTGAAAAACCCGGCGGCCACCGGCCGGGTCGGCCGAAACGACCATATCTCGTCCCCCGTCGCGGGGTCCAGGCAGTGCACCGCCACCTCGTAGCGCCTTCCGCCGCCCCCCGTCTTCGTGAAGACGTACAGCCGCCCCTTGTGCCACTTTATCTGCCTCGTGTTGATGCACCACGGGTAGTCCTTCCTCCAAACCTCCTTGCCCGTGTCGCGCATCACGCAGTGAATGGTCCCCCGCGCGTTGTCGCCGCCCGGGTAGAAGTACACCATCGCCTTGGGAGTGAGGGCGGTTATGTATCCCTGTTCGTACTTCGCCGGAATCCTGAGCTTCTCCTTCATGTCCGGATCCGCCAGCATCACCGCCTTGAGCCCCATGTCGGTGTACGCTATCCCCTTGTCGTCCCACGCGCCGGTGAACGAGTCGCATCGCGCTATCCAGCGGAAGTCGAAGTCGGGAGCGAACTCCTCGAAGGCCGCGCGCAGCCGGTCGGGCTCGTACACGTAGGCTTCCATCCAGCTGTTGAAGTACTCCTTCTCGTAGGAATAGTACTTGCCCTTGCAGAGCCTCGCCAGCGCCAGGTCCGTCTCGGGCAGGCCGGGTTGCCGGGCCTGGAAGTCCTTCAGCAGCCTCTCCCCCTGGGAGACGAGTATCCTCCCCTCTTCCGCTCCCATCCGGTCGTGGTCGAAGTCCCGGTTCATCTCCAGCGCGTAGTCGTACAACTTGCGGACGTAGGCGCTCATCTGCTCCCGCGGCCGGGACAGGTCGAGCACCATCTTGGGCGTGTAGAGCGTTTGCCCCTCTATCCGCGCCTCGGGCACGTTCTTCAGGAACAGCAGCGTCTTGCCCGTATCGGTCTCCACCAGCCGCGTGCCCTCCATCTCCGGCAACGCCACGTAGTCCTCCGTCATGTCGAAGAACACGTGGAGCGCCTGGTTCCTGAAGCGCCACAGCAGCTTCCCGCCGTCGTCGATCATGCACAGCCGGTCGTCGGAGTCTATGTACAGCAGCCGCCCCTTCGCCTTCTTGAATCCCCCGGCGGGCTCGGTGGGCGGCTTTATGACGGCGGCTTCCTTCCCGGTCTCGGGGTCTATCCCCACGAACTCCGTCCGCCCGTCCTTCCTCTTCACCGCCAGCCAGCACTTGCCCTCCGACACCGTCCCCGTCATGGGAGGATTGTAGTCGGCCGCCTGGTCGCCCCCCAGCCCGTGGAGGACCTTCGCCTGCGGGGCCACCCTCGCGTAGTCGTAGTTGTACTTCCACCGCTTGGTGCCGTCCTTCAGGGAGAAGCGAATCAGCGAGCCCATTCCCAGCGTGGCGAGCCCCACCACCACGTCGTCCCCCACGGCGAGGGGAGGGCACACCAGGTCGTCGTAGCCCGACTTGCGCCACAGCAGCTTCCCGCTCTCGGCGTCGTACACGCTCAGCCACACCTTCGAGCCCTTGCTCTGGACGGCGAGCAGGCGGCCCTTCACCAACTCCACCGCCTCGAAGGTGCGCACCGTCATCTTCAGCGGTATCTCCGCCAGCAGTTCGCCCTTGGGAAGGCGGTACATCCTCACCAGCCCTTCCGCTCCCTTGGTCGCCTCGTCTATGTAGCAGGCGGCCAGCAGATCCCCGTCGAGCAACACCTTCTGGCAGAACAGGTGCCGCAGCGGAACGTCCTCCACCCTCTTGCCGGGCGGCACCTCGTTGTACCAGGAATCCCTCATCACCGCGCGCGTGGTCTTGCGGTCGAGCACGAGTATCCCCATGGAGGGCGTTATGCCCGCTATGTAGCGGTCGTTCATCGTGATGAAGTGCATCTCCGGCGGCGGCATGAGGGCGCTCACGTACCCCACGCGCCCCGGCGAGAGTTCGGGGTGCGCCCCGCCCTCCGGCGGAACCTTCCCCCGCGCCTTTTCGAGCAGCTCGGCCGCTCCCGGAGCGTCCCCGGCCGCCTCCGCCGCCCGGGCCGCCCTCTCGTATTCCCCCACCGCGAGCCAGCAGCGCGCGAGCTCCAGGCGCGCCCCCGACGGATCGGACGCCAGAAGCTCCGACCTCCTGAACTCCACTATCGCGTCGGGGTAGAGCCCCGCATCGGCGAGCGCGCGCCCCAGGTCCATGTACCGTTGCGCCTCCCCCTCCCAGTCGCTCCATAGGCTCGAGATCATCTCCTCGCCGCCTATCCACGGCAGCCCCAGGCTCTTGAAAAAGTCCCCTATGGGCTCCATGAGGGCGCCCTTGTATTCGCCCTGCTCGTTCTCGTCCTTCCCCAGCCGCGAGACGTGCCGCAGCATCTCCAGGAATTCGTCCTTCCTCCCGGTATCGAGAAGCAGTTGCCCGTAGGCGCGGAACGTCTCGGGATTCCATCCCTCGAATCCGGCTTTCGCTCCCTTCTCGAACAGCGCGTACAGCCTCTCCGTGTAGCGCGACGTGCCGCTGAACTGCGCTATCAGCCCCGCTATACGGAGCAGCCGCGGCGTCACTCCCTCCTTGGCCGCGGCCTTCTCCAGCATCTCCACCGCCTGGTCGTAGAAGCGGTCCATCGCGTAGCGCTCGGCGAGCGCCAGGTCGAAGTCGCGCGGCGTGCGCCTCGGCTTGGGCGGTATGGGGCCTATGACCTCCTCCGCCCCCGTCGCCGTGAACACCAGCGCGCAGAACAGAAGAACGGCGAGAAAGGTCCTCCTCGCCGCCCGGAAGGGAAAGTTCGTCTTGCGCCGTTCATTCATCGCTCATCACCCTCCTTACCGCCTGTATCACGGCCGCGGGACCGGGAATGACCGCCTTCTCCAGCGGCGGGCTGCACGGTATGTGCGTGTCGGGCGCGGCCACCCGCACCGGCGGCGCGTCCAGCGAGAAGAGGCATTCCTCCGCTATCCTCGCCGCGAGCTCCGCGCCTATGCCCATCGTCCGCACCCCTTCTTCCGCCAGCACCACCCGCCCCGTCGCCTCCACCGCCTCGAAGACGGCCTCCTCGTCCAGCGGCTTCAACGACCGCAGGTCCAGCACCCGGCAGGACACTCCCTCCTTCTCCAGTTCGCGCGCCGCTTCGAGGCAACGGTGCAACATCCATGAGTAGGATATCACCGTCACGTCGCTGCCTTCCTTCACCACCCTTGCCTTCTCCAGCGGCGCGGCTTTCGCCTCGTCTCCCAGTTCCCGCTTCGTTCCGTACAGTTTCTTGTGCTCCACGAACACCACCGGGTTGTCGTCCCG
>QNBY01000229.1 GCA_003644275.1 Planctomycetota bacterium | reverse complement strand
GCGGAAGACGGCCTCCGCCGCCCCCATTCCCGACGACATGGTTATGACGTCCCAGCCGGAGGGCTCCAGTATGAGCTTTATGAGCTGGAGAATCTCGGGCTCGGCGTCTATGACCAGCACGCGGCGGGGGCCCTCCCTGCGCTCGACGCGGCCGGTGTCGCGCGGGGCGGCGGGGGGGGCGACGGCGGAGAGCGCGAGCTTCCTCACGCGGGCGGCGGTGAGGGGCTTGGAGGCGGAGTCCCCCTTCAGCAGGCGGACTTCCTCGCGGTCCATGGGATGGGCCTCGCGGGATAGGACGACGATGCGGGGGAGCGGCGGGGCGGAACGGGCGAGGAAGGCGGCGAGGAGGGAGAGCACCTTCCTGTGCGCCCTGGATACGTCGAACAGCACGAGCGAGTAGCGGCCGCCGGGGGGCGGGGGTATCTCGGTGGCCTCTCCGTCCGCGAAGGAGAGGGGAAGGCCGCGGTTGGCGCAGAGGGCGTGGAGCATTTCCTCCGTTTCCTCGTCGCCGTTCACTATGAGGACGGCTCCGTCCTCTCCGGCGTCGGCGAGCAGTATGTCCAGGGCGTCCGGCGCGGGCGGGGAGGAGCGGAAGGTCTCGGCGTAGTAGAAGCGGTTGCGGGCGATGGGGAAGACGGCGGAGGCGATGAAGGACACGCTTCCGCCGCCGCGGTTCCGCACGTCGTGCACGAGCCTGAAGAATCCGTCCTCGGGGAGGAAGAGGTCGGCGAGCACCGCGTCGGGGTTGTAGCGCAGGGCGGCCTCCACCGCCGCGCCGTGGCTCGGTGCGCGCATGACGTTCACGGTCTTGCGGAGGGCGCGCTCGAACATGTCCGCCTGCTCGGGGTAGAGGGTGCTCAAGAGCACGAGCGGCGGGGGTTGCTCGCCGGAGCGGACTTCCTCCGCGCCCTCGGCCACCACCGCGGGCGAGGGGATGACCAGCCGGAACATTGCGCCGCCGAGGCCGGAGCGCTCGACGCTTATCTCGCCGCCGTGCATCCTGATTATGTCCCTGCATATCGCGAGCCCTATGCCCGTGCCGCCGTGCTTTCGGGTGCTGGCGGAGTCCACCTGGTAGAAGCGGTCGAAGACGCGGTCGCGCTCGGCGGGGGGAATGCCCGGGCCGCTGTCGTGGACCTCGATTATCACTCGGTCGGACGACTCGTCGCGGTAGGCGCGCAGGAGCACCCTGCCGTCGCGGGGGGCGAACTTGGCGGCGTTGTCGAACAGGTTGGCGAGCACCTGGGAGAGCTTGCCGTAGTCGGCGTGCAGCGCTATGCCCGCCTGGGCCTCTATATCGAGCGCTATCTCGCGCGAGCGGAAGATGGGCTCGAACTGGCGCGCGACGGAGAAGACGAGGTCGTCGAGGGGGAAGCGCGACAGCTCCAGCTTCTCGCTGCCGCGTTCGAGCCGGGCGAAGTTGAGCAGGTTCTCGATGAGGCCGACGAGCCTGTCCACGTTCCGAAGCGCTATCTGGAGGCCCTTCTTCTGCTTCTCGGACACCTCGCCGAGCATTCCCTCGAGGGTCATCTCGATGTAGCCTCGTATGCTGACGAGGGGGGTTCGGAGCTCGTGGGAGACGTTGGCGAGCAGGTTGGACTTCATCTCGTCGAGGGTGCGGAGCTCGACGTTGGCCTCCGAGAGCTTGCGGTAGAGCTCGGCGTTCCTGTAGGCGACGCCGAGCTGGTCGGCCACGGCGCGGATGAATTCCTTGTCCTCGCCCGTCCAGCGGCGGGCGAACTGCTGCTGCATCAGGAGGAGGAGCGCGGTCCTCGCGCCGTCCACCGTGACGGGGACGACGGCGCAGCTGCGCGCGCCCGCGGAGGCGAACAGAGAGGACAACTCGCCGGCGGGGTGGGAGGATACGTCCTCTATCCAGGCGAATTCCTCGCGCTCGAAGAGGTCCAGCAGGCGGGGGAGCAGGGAGGAGCAAGCCTCGGTCCAGGGGGGCGCGGGGGCGGGGGCGCAGGCGAGCAGGCCGCACTCTCCCTGCAGGTCGAACACCGCGCCGAAGTCGAGGGCGAGCGCCTCCAGGGTGCGCTGGAGGGCGAGGGAGGTGAACTCCCTGCGCTCGCTGGAGCCGAGGAGGGCGGAGGTTATCTCGACGAGGCTCGCCGTCTTGGCCGCCTCTCGCTTCATACGCTCCACGAGCTTCAGGTTGGTGAAGGCCGCGCCTATCTGCGGGGCGACGATGTTGAGGGCGCGGAGCTCGGCGGGTGAGAACTTCTTGCGGCCCTTCCTCGCCAGGACGAGCACGCCGCAGCAGACGCCGGAGGCGGGCAGGGGGACGGCGAGTATGCGGCGGTTGCGCCGCAGGGACTCCACGCTTCCGTCCGGCCCGCGCCCGTAGTGCTGGAGCACCCGTTCCTCGCGGAAGCAGCGCCAGGCGATGCCGCCGTCCTCGCCCACGAACTCCACCGCGATGAGCTCGGCGTCCGACAGGCCGACGGAGGCGCACGCCTCGAGCCTGCCCTCCATGCCGTGCAGGTAGATTAGGCCGAAATCGGCCTGGAAGCGCTCGGCGAGTATGTCGAGCACCTCGGGGCCCACCTCGCTCATCTCCACCGACTGGGCGAGCACGGCGCTCGCCTCGTTTATGAAGGTGAGCTCGCGGTTCTGGCGGCGCAACAGGTCCTCGAGGTGGCGGCGCTCGGTGAGGTCGGCTATGGAGACCACGAACCCGGCTGGGCCGCCGTCCGCGCCGAGGCGCGGGCACACGCCGGTGAAGCCGGGGAACGAACCGCCGTCGTTCCGCTTCCAGCGGCACTCGCAGAAGACGGGCTCGCCCTTCTCGAGGCTCTCGCGCATGACGTTGGAGAAGGCCGACGCCCCGGCGGCCACGAAGGCGCGCCATTCCTTGCCGGTGAGCTCGTCGGCGGAGAAGCGAGTGAGGGAGTAGAAGCGGCGGTTGTAGAACTCGATGCGGCCGGAGGTATCGAGCGCGAGGACGCCGTCGCCCATGGCGTCTATGAGCGCCTGGGTGAAGTCCCGCTGCGTCTGGAGCACGCCGGCCTCGCGCTGAAGCTTCACCACCATGCGGTAGTTCTCGATGCCGAGCCCTATCTGGTTCGCCACCGCGCCGAGCGTCACCTCCACGTCGGAGGGCATGTCGAGCGGGCGGCGCGAGAACAGGGAGAGCACGCCGATGGTCCGCGAGTGGAAGACGACCGGGACGTTCACCCTGAGGGCGAAGCCCCCGTCGCGAAGGCCGGTCCGCTCGGTCGGGTCGGCGTCGGGGGGGGAGAGGGCGCGGAAGGCCCTCCGGCGCGCGCACTCGCCCGCGCTGAACTCGCCGATGTGCAGGACGGCCTCGCGCCTGACGAGAGAGGCGGGCAGGTTCCGCCAGCAGTAGAGGACGAGCTCGTCGCCCTCGACGAGGTAGAGAGCGGCGGCGTCGAAGAGTTTCTCGGT
>QNBY01000228.1 GCA_003644275.1 Planctomycetota bacterium | reverse complement strand
CCGTGGTGCAGCCCCGCCGAGGAAAGGTCCAGGAGCACGCCCGCGCCCGCCAGCAGCATGTCGAACACCCGCTCCGCGCCGATGGAGCCCGCCAGGTCGGCCATGCGCTCGCCCGCCTCCCGCTCGTAGAGCAGGTACAGCAGGCCCCGCTCCATGCCGCTGTTCAAGAGCGGCGGGACGCCGTCCACCTTCCTGCCCTCCCTGCGCTTCGCCTCGTAGACGGCGAGCCTCCTGAAGTCGTCGTTGGCGCAGAGCCCCGGATAGTAGGCGAACAGCGTGACCTCGCCGAACTCCGGGTGCTCCGCCATCGAGAACACGCCCGCCGCGTCCCGGTTCCTCTCCTCGATGTTCCGGCAGGAAGCGAACCCCTCGTCCACGTGCCACTCGCCGCGAAGGGGCTCGCTCGGCGGACGGGACAGCGCGCGCTCCTCCTCGGGCGAGAGGGGCATGGGCTCGCCCCCTTCCTCCTCGATGCGCGCGCGTATCTTGCCGAAGCGCACGATGTCCCCGGCCTCCACCACCGCCATCAGCACCTTGCGCTCGTTGACGTAGGTGCCGTTCTTGCTGCCCAGGTCCTGGAGCACGAGCTTCCCCGACTCCGGCACGAACCGCGCGTGGTGCCGCGAGACGTACTGGTCGGGCACCACCACGTCGTTGTCCCGGTAGCGGCCCACCGAGAGGGGGGAGTCCAGCGCGTAGGCGCTGCCCCTCAAGGGGCCGTCGAGGAAATAGATCTTCAGGATGTTCATGGGCCTCAGTAAGCTTTGGCGAAGTACACCCTTATCCGGGCCTCGCCCATGCCGCTCACGCAGGGACCGGGGTCCTCGATGGGCTCGGGCTGGAGGTTGCGGATGGTGGCCTTCGTCTTCTCCTTTATGTACGCTTCGCTCTCGGGCGTCCCGCACCAGCGGGCGCGCACGTAACCGCCCTTCGTCTCTAGCACCTCGATCATCTCGTCCAGCGTCTCCACGTCGTGCGTCATCTCCTCGGCGTACTTCCTCGCGCGCTCGAACAGCTCGCGCTGCACCCGGTCGAGTATGCCGGGCATCTCGCGGGCGACGGCCTCGAAGGGAAGGACTATCTTCTCGCGGCTGTGTCTCAGCACGGCCACCACCTGGCGCTTCTGCAGGTCGCGCGGGCCGAGCTCGAGCCTCACCGGCACGCCCTTCTTCTCCCACTCGAAGAACTTGGCGCCCGGCCGGAGTTTGTCGCGGTCGTCGAGCTTCACGCTCGCCGTCCCCTCCAGCGAGGCGACTATGCTGGCCGCCGCTTCGAGAAGCCTCGCGCGCTCCTCATCGCCCTTCCAGATGGGCACCAGCGCCGCCTGGAGCGGGGCCACGCGCGGCGGGAAGATGACGCCGTTGTCGTCCCCGTGCGTCATTATCACCGCGCCTATCAGCCTCGTGGAGACGCCCCACGACGTGGCGTAAACGTACTTGCGCTCGCCGTCCTCGTCCAGGAAGGTCACGTCGAACGCCTTGGCGAAGTTCTGCCCCAGGTAGTGGGAGGTGCCGGCCTGAAGCGCCTTGCCGTCCTGCATCAGCGCCTCCACCGATCACGTCTCCACCGCCCCGGCGAACTTCTCGGCGTCCGTCTTCCGGCCGGCGAGCACCGGTATCGCCAGGCATTCTTCGAGGAAGCGGCGGTATATCTCCAGTATCAGCGCCACCTCGCGCCTGGCCTCCTCCTCGGTGGCGTGCGCGGTGTGCCCTTCCTGCCAGAGGAACTCCGTGGTGCGGAGGAACAGCCGCGTGCGCATCTCCCAGCGCAGCACGTTGCACCACTGGTTTATCAGCAGGGGCAGATCGCGCCACGACTGGATCCACCGGCGGTACATGTCCCAGATTATGGTCTCGGAGGTCGGCCGTATGTAGAGGGGCTCTTCGAGCTCCCGCCCGCCGCCGTGCGTCACCACCGCCGCCTCGGGCGCGAAGCCCTCCACGTGCTCCGCCTCCTTGCGGAAGAACGACTCGGGGATGAGCAGCGGGAAGTAGGCGTTGCGGTGCCCCGTGGCCTTGAACTCCGCGTCGAGTATCCGCTGTATGTTCTCCCACACCGCGAAACCGTTGGGCCTTATCACCATGCAGCCCTTCACCGGCGAGTAGTCCGCCAGCTCGGCCGCCGCTATCACGTCGGTGTACCACCTGGAGAAATCCTCGGAACGGGGGGTTATCTTCTGCGCCATGTCTCTCTCTCAGTCCGTACCGGCCCAAAGCCGCGTTCATCCGATCTTGAGCGAGCTCCTGAGTATGTTCTGCACGACCGGGTTCTTCCGGTTCAGGCGGCAGACGGTGAGGGGGAACTCGGGGTTCTTCGGATTGGTCATCTTCTCGAGCGTGATGATCTCCTGCTGGGTCGCCATGTCCATGAAGCGGCGTCTCTCGTACTCCGAATTTCCGCAGCCCACCGAGGCGTCCAGCTTGTCCTTCAGCCCCCGGTAGCCCACGTAGCCGTACCTGAGCTCCAGCGACAGCAGCAGCTTTATGAACGGCGCCCAGTCGATCCTCTTCTCCTGGCCGGGCGCGGGCGACTTCGGCGGCCCGAGAATGTTGTCCAGGAAGACGGGCTCCACCCCGCTTATCTCCACCACGTCCACCGACAGCGAGCGCTCGAAGGCGGCGAGCACCACCGGCACGTCGTTGCGCCGGAGCCTCTCCACCACCTCGTAGTACTCCCTGTCGCCGGTTACGAACACGAACTTGAGCGGCGTGCCGTCCGTGAGCGCCAGCTCCAGCGCGTCCAGCGCGAGGGCGAGGGGAACGGCTTTCCTGACCCCGCTCTCCACTCCGTTCTTCCTGTAACGGGCGCGCGTCAGCGCGAAGACGGGCGTGAAGCCCAGCGCCTCCACCTGATGCACCATGTCGTGCGGCATGCGGGACCAGTCGGCGTAGGCGTACCGGTGGACGAGGTCCCCCAGTTTCGCGAATTCCTCCACCACCGGCCTTATTATCTCCCCCGGCCGCGGGTGGTTCTGATCGTTGCCCTTGAGCGCCGCGCTCACGCTTCCGTAATCCAGGAACAATGCTACCCGTTCTCTCTGTCCGCCTTCCATTTCGTTCCTCCTTCATTCAATGGCGAACGCACATCCGTCGCTCACTGTTCGAAACAGTCGTATATCGTAAGACTTTCCGATTCCGCCGCGGTTCGAAGGGAACGCGGGGAATCATTCCATGGTGAGCATCGTGGTCCTGTCGGCCTCTCCTTCTTCGCCTCTCTCTCGTCCTTCCCCCTTGACGGAGATGAGCACAACCGTGATGTTGTCCTCGCCCCCGTTCATGTTGGCGAGGTCTATGAGCCTGTGCACGGCCTTCTTCAGGTTCCCGCCGTGTTCGACGAGCACGTTCTTTATCGCCTCGTCTTTCACCATGTCGAAAAGCCCGTCGCTGCACAGCAGAACGAGGTCGCCCGGCCGCAGCACCACCGTCTGGGTCTCGGGCT
>QNBY01000227.1 GCA_003644275.1 Planctomycetota bacterium | reverse complement strand
GCCGGGATACCGCGCCGCCTGGAACGCCCTCATCGCCAGGACCCCCCTCCGCGACGCCCCCCTCTCCCGCTGGGCCGCGGCCGTCCGGGAGCAGGCGGCCTCCATCGCCTCCTCCCGCCGCTCCTCCGTGGACCTCGCGGGCGGCAGGATATCCCCCGCCGCCCTGCTGTCGGCCGCCGATGAACTCTCCTCGCTCCTCCTCTCGCTCTCCTCCCTCTCCTCGGCCTCCCGCTCCTCCTTCCCCTCCCTGCTGCGCTCCTTCGCCTCCGACGCCGCGGGAGAGGAAGCCGCGGCCGCCCTCGAGGCCGCCGTGGAGAGGGTGCTCCGCGCGGCCCCCTCCCTCCGTCCGGTGGACGCCGCCCTCGCCGCCCTCGACGACACGCTCGCCCCGCCCCCCCCGCGCCACGACCCCGGCGCGGTCGCCGTCTCATCCATGCTCGAGGCCCGCCACCTCCTGCGCCCCCGCCTCTTCCTCGCCGGCCTCACCGACGGGGCCTTCCCCTTCAAGCGCGACCTCCTCCCCTTCCTCGCCGAGATCGAGAGCCCCAGGGGCTTCGCCGGGCTCGACCGCACCGCCGAGTCCCGCCACCTCTTCGCGCTGTTCACCTCCCGGCCCGCCGAGGCCGTCCTATGCTTCCCCCAGGCCGAGGGCCTCTCCGCCCTCAAGCCCTCCTGCTTCTTCGTCCCTCCCTCGGGCTCGAAGCCGCGTCCCGCTCCCCTCCTCAACGACGAATGGCGCTCCGCCTCCTCGCTCGCCTCCCTCTCCTTCGCCTCTCCCGAATGGCTCCGCGCCGCGGCCGACCTCGTCCGCCTCGCCGCGGGAAGGGGCGCGCGCGGGGCCGCCGCCGAGGCCGTCCGCCTCTTCGCGCCCTCCGGTCCCTTCTCCGGCTCGCCCGGCAGGGACGCCCGGACCGCCCCTCTCCTCGACTCCCTCCTCGCCGCCCCCCTCCACGTAACCCGCGTGGCGGACTACGCCGCCTGTCCCCTCCGCTTCTTCTTCTCCGCCGTCGCCTCCCTCCGCCGCGGCGTGGGCGAGGAAGACCCCCTCTCCCCCTCCGCCTGGGGCTCGCTCCTGCACGACGTGCTGGCCCGCTTCTACCTCCGCTGGCGCTCCGAGCGCGGCTCCGAACCGCTCTCCTCCGATCCCGCCGCCGCCCGCTCCCTCCTCGCCTCCGTGGTGGCCGACCTCGCCGCCTCCCCTCCGCCTCTCCCCCTCCTCGTCGGCCTCGTCCTCGACCGCATGGCCTCCCTCGGCCCGCGCGCCCCCTTCGTCGGGGAATTCGTCGAGGCCGAGCTCCGCGACTCCTGCCCCGTTCCCGTCGAGCTGGAGCTCCCCGTCTCCGCCCGCGTGGAGGGCGTCGAGCTCGCCGGAAGGATAGACCGCCTCGATCCCCCCGGCCCCGGAGAGGACGCCCCCGTGATTGTGGACTACAAGACCGGCGCGATACCTACCTGGAGGAAGGTGGAGCAGGGCGTCGAGCCCCAGCTTTCCCTCTACTCCCTCATCCTTGAGGCGAAGGGCGGCCCGCCCCCCTCCTTCTGTTACTACGCCCTCTCCGGCAGGTTGGGCCGCCGCCTCCCCAGCAGGAACTACTCCGAGTGGATGGAGAACGCCCGCGCCGCCGCCCGACGGGCCCTCGCCTCCCTCGCCGAAGCCGTCCGCTCCGGCTCCTTCCCTCCCCGCGAGGGGGACGACTCCTCCCGCTGTCCCTTCTCCTTCCCCTGCCGCTCGCTCTGCGCCGCGCGCGCCGGAGGTGAGGAATGAGCGCCCGGACCGGAGGGACCGCCGTCAGGGCCTGCGCGGGCGCGGGCAAGACCCGCAGGCTCGTCTCCGAGTTCGTCGAACGCTTCCTCTCCGGCGGCGAGAGGATACTCGCCATCACCTTCACCGAGCTCGCCGCCTCCGAGATGCGCGAGCGCGTGGCCGCCGCCGTCCGCCGCGCCGCCACCTCCGCCGGACCCGGCGACGCCGCCCGCTTCTCCGCGCTCCTCGACCTCGTCCCCGAGCTGGAGATATCTACCATACACTCCTTCTGCCGCTCCCTCGTAGCCTCCAACTCCGCCCTGCTGGGCGTGCCCCCCGACTTCCAGGTGCTCGACGACGTCCGCGCCTCCGTCCTGCGCCGCCGCGCCGCCGTCGCCGCACTCCTCGACGCCCCCTCCTCCGACCTCGACGCCCTCGACTCCCTCGGCAGGAAGACCCTCCTCTCCGCCCTCTGCGGCTTCCTCGCCGATCCCTTCTGGCTGGACGACTTCCTCCGCGCCCTGCGTTCCGGCTCTCCCCCCTGGCGCGAGGGCTGGTCGGCCGCGCTCGTGGAGAGGGCCGCCGCCCGCCTCGAATCGCTCGGCGGCCGCGCCGACCCCGCCTTCCTCTCCCTCCTCCTCCGCTCCGGCGGCGACCCCCGGACCCCAGGCTCCGCACGCCGCCGCCTGGAGAAGGCGGGCTTCCCCTCCCTCGCGGCCCGCTCCGACGAGGAAATCGCCTCCCTCGCCGCCGCCGCCGCGGACTACGCCGAGGCCGAACGCCTCTCCCTCCTCGACGGCCTCGAGCTCTCCGCCGCCCGCGCCCTCGCCGCCCTCGCCGAGGCCGCTTCCGCCCATTACTCCCGCCTCAAGCGCGGGAACCTGGACTTCTCCGACCTCGTCCTCCTCGCCCACCGCCTCCTCCGCTCCGGCGACGACCCCCGCTTCCGCCCCGTCCGAGAGCGCCTCCGCCGCCGCTACACCACCGTCATGGTGGACGAGTTCCAGGACACCAACCGCCGCCAGTGGGAGATTGTGGCCGCCCTCACCGGCGAGGGCGGGGCCTCCCTCTTCATCGTCGGCGACGAGCAGCAGTCCATCTTCGGCTTCCAGGGCGCGGAGGTGGAGGTCTTCCGCGCCGCCTGCGATTCCGCCTCCCTCCGCGTGGAGACCGCCGCCTCCAACTACCGCAGCGCCCCCGCCGTCCTCCGCTTCTGCAACGCCGTCTTCCCCCCGCTCTTCGAGGCCTCCGGCTTCCCGGACGTGGAGTACGTCCCCATGACCCCCGTCCGCCCCGACCAGCCCGGCGCGGGCGCCGCCCTCCTGGCCTCTCCCTCCCCCCGCGAGGCCGCGGCCGCCCTCGTCCGCGACCTGCTGGAGAAAGAGGGCTTCGAGCCGGGCCGCGTCGCCGTGCTGGCCCGCCGCCGCGGCGAGCTCGCCTCCCTCGCCGCGCTCCTCGCCGCCGCGGGCGTCCCCTTCTCCATGGGCTTCTCCGCCGACCTCTCCTCCCGCCCCGAGACGATGGACTTCGCCGCACTCCTCGCCGCCCTCCTCGAACCCGGCGACGACTTCTCCCTCGCCCGCTTCCTCCGCTCCCCCCTATGCGGCTTGAGCGACCGCGCCCTCCTCCTGCTCTCCTCCGCTCCCGGCGAATGTCTCCACGAGAGGCTGTTCGCCTTCGACTCCCCCGCCGCGCTCGACGAGG
>QNBY01000226.1 GCA_003644275.1 Planctomycetota bacterium | reverse complement strand
CCTCTTGTCCTTCTTTGACCTTGGCGGCGTCTACCTGCGCCACGTCGCAGTTGACCTTCAGGAGCGAAGTGTCCATGATTTCGACGATGGGGAGGGCCGGATTGTCCATCGCCCCTTCATCGACGAATCTCGCGGTCACCACGCCGGTAATGGGCGCGCGGATGGTGTAGTCCGCAATGCGCACGTCCAGCGACTCCAACGCGGCGTTCGCCTGTTTCAGCCCGATCTTCGCCTGGTCCAGAGCGGTTTCAGCCTGCTTCAAACCGATCTTCGCCTGACTCAGGGCGGTTTCCGCCTGGTTCAGACCCACCTTCGCGCGGGTTCGGGCGGCCTCGGCCGCGTTCAGGTTCGCTACGGCGAGATCGCGGCCGGCGGCCGCGACCTTGTAGGCGGTGAGCGCCGCGTCGTATTTCTGTTTCGGAAGGCTCTCGTCCTTGTACAGGCCTTCGGCGCGACGCTTCTCGAGAGCGGCGTTTTCGAGTTGAGCCTCGGCCTGGAGAAGACTTGCTTTCGCTATATCGACTCCGGCCTCGGCCTGGAGAAGACCGGCTTTCGCCGCCTCCACCGCGACTTCCGCCTGGCGCACGCCAGCTTTCGCCGCCTCCACCGCGACCTCCGCCTGGCGCACGCCGGCTTTCGCCGCCTCCACCGCGGCGAGAAGTTCCTTCCGCCGGGCAAGCTCCGTCCCGTGTTCGACGACGGCTATGACGTCCCCTTTTTTCACTTTCTTGCCCCGATCCACCAGGAGCTTCTCGATGACGCCCGTTACCTTGGAGTACACGGTGACCTTCATGAACGCTTCCACGCTGCCGGTGAGAGCCAGTTCTTGTTTGATCGCGTGCTTGCTCGCCAAGACCGTGGTTACCGGGACCGCGGATTCCTGCTCACCGCCGGAAGCCGACCCGCAGAGAGCAAGGAGCGACCCGATCACCACCAGATTGAGAACGATACGGGTAAGAGAGTTCATTGCTTTTTCTCCTCTTTCGAAGATCCGGCGTCGTCTTCCGCCTTGTCGATTGAACCGGGCCGTAGTCGGGCCTCGTTGGTCCCCATGGCGTAACGAAGCCGCTCCACGGCGACGATGTAATCGTAAAGGGCCGTGAAGTAGTTCATCTGCGCCCTTGTCTTGAGCGTCTCCGCGTCCACCACGTCTGTCGGCGTGGCGGCCGTTTGCCTGTACTTGTTCTCGACGAGCCGAAGATTCTCCTCGGCCTGGGAGACGGCCTTTTCCGCCACGGCGAGCCTCTTGCGGGCTTCTTCTATTCCCAGAAGAGCCTGCTTGACCTCCAGGGCTATTCCGTCACAGACTTGCTTGGCGGTCTCCGCCGCTTTCCGGATTCGCCTCTCGGCAACCCGTATCTGCGCCGTCGTCCGCCCTCCGCTGAAGAGGTCTATCTGTATCCCCACTTCTCCCAACGCGGAGTTCTTGTGCACCTGGTAGTCGTCGTCCAGGCGACTGAGGGTGCCCGCGACGTAGATCCTCGGGAAACGCTCCGCCCGCGCCGCTTTCAAGCCTGCTTCTTCCATGAGAATACTCTTCTGGACGAGTCTGAACTCGGGCCTGTGGTCAACGGCCTTCCGCAATGCGGCGACCAAGTCCATCCGGAACTCGGGAGCTTCGGTCACGTCCTTCACCCTCGTAGGCGAGTTGACGTTTATTCCGAGGACGTTGTTGAGGACGCTGATGCTGAGTTTGACGGCGTTCTCGGCGGTGATGAGCTGCTGCAGGACCTCGGCCGCGTGTACCTCCGCGCGCAACACGTCGTTCTTGTCCACCACTTCGTTCGCGTAAAGGCTCCGTGCCGTTTTGAGATGCGCGCGCGCTTGCTCCAGGGCCTCCGCCGCAATGTCCCTGGCCTTTTGCGCCCGGAGAACGTTGAAATAGGCTTGCGTGACCTGGTAGATGACGTTCTGTCGGATGCGTTGCTTGGTCAGGTCCGCGATTTCTCTTCCCAATTGCGCCTGTTGATAGCTCCCGAGGCTCCGACCGAAGTCCCAAATGGTCATTTGCACCTTGAGTTCGGCCCGCTGGAATTCCTTCTCCGCGACCGGGATGATCTGAGAGCCGAACCCCTGCACGACTTCGCGATCCCGGATGTCGTAGCCGTATCCGGCGGTCACCTGCGGCAGGAAAAGGGACCTCGCGACGCGTACTTGCTGCTCGGCGATGCCCACGTCCTCTTCGGAGAGTTTCAACGTGTGGTTGTTGGCCAGTGCTACGGCTATCGCCCCCTGAAGCGTAAGCGGGCCGGATGGGAGAACGACGCCTTTCTCCCGCGGGGACGCCGCCGGGGTCCTCGGGACCGGTGTCTGGAGTGTCGAGGGCGGAAAAACCCTTTCCCGCAGAACGGTGCTGTCCGTGTGCGGTCCGCGGGCAGCGCAACCCGCCGCCAGCAACAATCCGGCCCCAGCCAGAAGCGTAAGCATGATGCGTGTGGTTGTCCTTGACGTTTTCCTCATTCGGCCAAAACTCCTTTGAAAAACATGTCCCTGATCAACGGGACGTTCGCCTCGTAGGAATGCCGCTCCGGATCTTCCTGCCAGCAGAAGAGAAACGCATTGGTGAGCCCCTCCAGCGCTACGGCCATGTAATAGGGGTCTATCCTGCGAAACGTCTTCTTGCGTACGCCCGCTTCCAGCACCGACGCCAACCGCGTGAGGAATTCGTCGTACAGCTTGCGGATCTCCCGATCCAGCCCCGCCTTGATGTTGAAACTCGCCCCGCGCGTTTCGGCGAAATAGAGGCGCAACACCGAAAGGCTCTTGCCGAACAGCCGCGCCTTGGTGGCGATGAAGTCTTCCACCACGGCAAAGGCGTCCCCTCCCTTGCCGAGGACGGACATGAGCACTCCGTGGTATTCCTTCGCCTTTTCCAGCATGAGCGCTTTGTAGAGATCCTCCTTGTTCCGGAAGAACTTGTAGAGCGTCCCGACGGCGAACTCGGCTTTCTCGGCGATTTCGCGCATGGAGACGTTGTGGTACCCCTTCTCCGAGAAAAGTTCGAGAGCGGCGGCGAGTATTTCTTGGCGCCGCCTTAGGTTCTCCCTTTCGCGCCTCGGCAGTTTTTCCTCTTCCATCGCTTGACCTCCAGGATACGCAGCCTGAGCACGGCCGCGCCGAGTGGTTGAGAACGTGACGTCACATTATAGAACCGTGTGTCATTTGTCAACAAAAAAATCCCGGCCTATTGTCCGGGCCGCCCGGCGGGCGAGTTCGTCGCCACAAGGGAGGTCTGCCCGTGGGGAGGGAAAGAAAGGTGAGGTGAAGCGGGCTCGTCGCCAGCGCGCCCGTTCCTTGAGAAGCCCCTTCCGCATCTTGCGCCGACGGCGCCGACGGGGAGGACCGGAATCGGCGGCTTTCCTTGCGAGGGTCGTTTTGTGCCTCGACCAGGCGTAGTACTCCGGGTCGAGCCTGCGGAAGCGGGTTCCTGCCGGCGCCGCGCCGAACGTTCT
>QNBY01000225.1 GCA_003644275.1 Planctomycetota bacterium | reverse complement strand
GGTCCATCAGCTTGCCGCCCTCGGCGCGGTACTTCCTGACGATGCGCTCGTGCTCGTCGAAGATGCTCTGCATGCCGGGCCAGTCTTCGCAGGCGACGCAGGGCTCCCAGCCGCCGATGAGGACGGGACAGCGCTTCCCGGCGTCCTTGAAGGGGCAGTACTCGATGAGCTTCAGGTCCGGGTTGGCCTTGCGGCCGTAGGTGACTTTGCCGGTGCCGCCGCATATCTTGCACTCGGGATTGCCGGGCAGATCGGGGTTCTCTTCCTCCTCGGCGAGGGTGACGAGGGGGAGGAGGAAGACGGCGAGCAGGCAGAGAAGGATGATTTTCTTCAGGTCCCGCATGACTGACTCCTTTCGCTTGTCAATTTTTGCCGTTATGCGGGGAAGGCAAGTTTTCAGGCGCCTTCTTCCGCTGGTTTGACGCGAGTGGAAGCTTTCTTTCGCCGAAAGAGAGGGAGAGGACGAACGAGGCCCAGCGCGCGGACTCGGGTTCGGGGGAGGCGGCGGCCCTCTCAAGCACGGCGCGGGCGCTGTCCGTCCAGAGCGGCTGCGCGGCGAGGGCGGCGCAGGCGTAGGCGGCGTGCTCGCCGCCGGTCCGGACGGCGTCCGCGATGGAATCGAAGCAGCGGCGCGAGCCCACCGAGAGGGCGAGCAGGGCCACGAAGACGGCGAGGACGAGCCCGACGCCCGGGAACCTGCGCCAGGCGGCGAACAGGCCGAGGCCGGCGGCGAGGCAGAACAGAAGCAGGACGGGCGAGGCGTCGGAGAGGAGAGCCGGGACGCCCTCGCCGTGGCGGGGGAAGCACGTTCCCCGCATGAGGAGCTCGCGGGCCGCCTCGAAGGACGTTACGTCGTTGGAGAAGCGGTAGGGGGTGGCGGTGCAGCGGAGCTCGGAGAACAGGGAGGAGGCGTCGAGCTCGAGCGTCTCGCCGGGCAGGACGGGCTGGACCACGAGGAAGGCGGCGGTTCCGGAGGGGAGGCCGAAGGCCCCGCCGGAGCCGCGGCGTATCTGGCCGGAGATGAAGAGGCGAACGGCCGCGAAGTCCTCGCCGGGGCCGGGGAAGACGCCGTCGTAGCTGTTGAAGGGGCGTATGTAGCGGTGGAGACGCCCGACGGGCTCGGCGCGGAGGAACTCGCCGCCCTCGGAGTCCCACCCGATGGAGAAGCGCAGGCGGAAGGCCGGAAGGTCGAAGGTGCGGCTGCAGCCGCGGCGCCATATCCTGGCGGGCCGGTCGGAGGCGAGGGGAGCGGGGATGTCCTGGGCCGGACGCCAGCTCTTGAGGCGGCCGAGGGGGGAGAAACGCCAGCGCTCGCCGGAGGGACCGAGCGTCCCCACCGCGAGGGTGAGGGAGTATTCCTCCACCTCTCCGCGGGCGGGAAGGGGGCGGAGGAACTCGGCGGTTCCGAGGCTCAGGCGGAAGGAGGAGAGGGGCGGGGCGGTGTCCCGGAAGGCGGCGGCGGAGAAGCAGGCGAGCGCGAGGACGGCTCCCGCGAGGGCGAGCGGGAAGGCGCGGCGGCGGGAGAGGAGGAGCCCGGCGGCGAGGAAGGCGACGAGGAGGGCGAAGGCGGCGGCGGTCACAGGTCCACCCCCTCGAACCAGCGGAGGCCGAGCGCGAGGACGGCCGCCCCCGCGGCGCACAGCAGGCCGTACCAGACGATCCAGACGGCGGAGAGCGGGCGGTAAACGAGGGAGAAGTCCACGAGCCCGGCGGCGGAGAGCAGGGCCAGCAGGCCGAGGGATGCGAGGGGGAGGGCCGCGAAGACGGCCACGGCGGCGAGGAGGGCGAGGAACATCTCGCCCGCGTCGCGCGTGCCGGACACGAAGACGAAGGTGACGGTGTAGAGCCAGAGGGCGGCGAACAGGGCGAAGGCCGTCCAGGCCAGCGCCTCGGTGCGGGAGAGGGAGGGCGGGACGGTGAAGCCGGACTCGACGAAGAGCGACCAGAAGCGGGCGGAGAGGCCGCAGAGGAGGTCGGAAGCCGCCACGAGCAGGGAGAGCAGCAGGGGGATGAGGCCCGCCGCCCAGCGCACGAGGAAGAGGGAGGAACGGGTCACGTTGCGGGTGAGGAGGAATTCGAGGAGCCCCGCGTCGCGGCGCAGGCACCCTGCGGAGGTGCCGAACAGGACGGCGGCGGCCGCGGCGAAGGCCAGGACGGCCTCCGGGCGGCGCATGAGCTGGAGCAGGACGGCGAGGATCACCGAGGCGGCCGCCGCGGCCTGGGCCGCGCCGCCGAGCTCGCGGGCGGAGAGGCGGAGGAGGGGCGCTTTCACGCCTCACCCCCTTCCCGGCCGAGGAGGGAGCAGAAGAATTCGTCGAGTGAGACGGGGAAGGCGTCGAAGCGGGCGGAGGCGGAGGCGCACTCGCGCTGGACGGCCTCGGCGACGAAGGGCATGACCAGGGCGTGGTACACTCTTCCCGAGGCGGAGGCGGCGAGGGCGCCGGAGAGGGAGAAGGAGGGGGGGACGGCCTGCGGGAAGAAGACCTCCACCCTTCGGCAGCGGGAGCGCACGTCCTCCATCGAGGCGGAGAAGAGCGCCCTGCCCTCGCGGAGCACGAGGAAGGAATCCACCATCCGCTCGAGGTCGGCGAGCTGGTGGGTGGCGAAGAGCACGGCGGGCTCGTCGCGCTCCATCGCCTCGGCCAGCACGGAGAGGAACTCCCTTCTGGCGAGGGGGTCGAGGTTCCCGGCGGGCTCGTCGAGGAGGACGACGGCGGGCCTCTGGGCGAGCGCGCAGACGACGGCGAGGCGGAGTTTCATTCCGGCCGACAACTCGCGGGCGGGGCGCGAGGGGGGGAGGGAGAAGCGGGCCAGGAGCGAGGAGGCGAGAGAGGCGTCCCAGGCGGGATAGAGCGAGGCGCAGAAGCGCAGGACGTCCGAGACGGACATGGAGGCGGGGAAGTCGAGGGTCTGGGATATGTAGGCGACGCGGCACCGCACGGCCGGATCGCGGGCGGGGCGGAGCGAGCCCAGCAGGGCGTAGCCGCCGTCGGAGGGGCGCATGAGGCCCGCCAGTATGCGGACGGTGACGGTCTTTCCCGCGCCGTTCGGGCCGAGCAGGCCGAACACCTCGCCGCGGCGGACGGAGAAGGAGAGGTCCTCCAGGGCGAGGAGGGAGCCGAAGCGGCGGGTGAGGTGGAAGGTCTCCACGGCGGCGCTCATCGTTCCTTCTCCTCCGCGGAGGCGCGGGCGGAACGCGGAGCGAGGGCGCGGTAGCGGGCGCGGACGAGGCGGACGAGCTCGTCCTCCGAGAGGCCGAGGCGGGCGGCGCGGGCGGCCAGTTCGTCGAGCGAGGCGGCGAGGAGGTCGCGGGCGGCGCGGGAGTCGGAGAGCGGGGGGGAATCGGCCACGAAGGTGCCGAGGCCGCGGCGGGTGACGAGCCAGCCGTCCAGCTCGAGCTCCCGGTAGGCCTTGTTGACGGTGGCGGGATTGACCCGGAGAGAGGAACAGAGGTCG
>QNBY01000224.1 GCA_003644275.1 Planctomycetota bacterium | reverse complement strand
TGCCTCGAACAGCAGAAACTCGTCACCAGCGTGGACATCGGCAGGCTCAAGATACCCCCCGAGGTCATCTCCGCCATCCCCGAGACGCTCGCCCACGGCATGGGAGTGCTGCCGTTCGATCTCGTCGGCGACCTGCTCTGCGTCTGCGCGAAGTCCGTCCTCTCCTTCGAGACGGTGAAGGCCGTGCGCGACAGGACCCGCCTCCGCGTCAGGACCTTCGACAGCCTCAACGGCTGGGACGAGCTCAAAGCCTGCATAGACGTGTACTATCCCGTCTCAGGCCCGGCATAGAACGAAAAGGAAAGGGAGGGAAAACATGCTGGAGAGAATCCTCGCCGCACTGGCGTTGCGGCTCGCCCGCCCGTGTCCGGTCCACGCGGGTCCGGCCGGCCGGGAGGACTACGCCGTCATGTTCGCGCGGGCCCGGCGGCGCAGGCCCCCGGCGGACGACTACGAAGAAGATGACTACGCCCCCCGTCCCCGCGGCCCGCGCGCCCTTCGCCGCTTCGACGGCATCGGCAGCCGCGGCTCCAAGAGCGACATGCCGAAGATAATCGGCATATCCGTCGCCGTCATCGTGCTGCTCGCCGTCCTCGCCGTCATCATGAGGCCTACGGAAGAGCTCGAGGAAAGCGGCGCGGGCCAGCTCGGCGGACTCTAGGCCATCAGGGCCATGGCCGCCGACATCTACAACTACAAGATAAAGATAGCCGACGACAAGCTCTTCCCCCGCGCCGAGAACTACATGCCCGAGGAAGCCTTCCTCCGCCACTACAAGCAGTACAAGATAAATCCCAGGGGCGGCTTCCGCTACTACTACAGCGTCTCGCCGGACAGGAAGCGCTTCGTCATCGCGTCCGAACCCGTCCTGAAGGGAATGGGCAAATGCTACTACGTGATCTACCCCGAGGGCAGCGATCCCAGGTTCTACGAGGCCGAATGGCACGAGGAAGGGGATATGGGCAAGCCCCAGAACGGCGATCCCCCCTCCTGCACCTACCCCTGGACGGAGGTGGACGTCACCGCCATACCCGACTGAAGGGGCGACTGCATATACTGCGTGGAGTGAGCCCTCCGCCGCGGACCGGGCGGGGGGCTTTTTCCAGCCCGCCTCGAAGGGAGGAACAGCCTTGAAGATAGCAATGGTCGGAACCGGTTACGTGGGACTCGTCACCGGCGCTTGTTTCGCCGGCTCCGGCAACGACGTCGTCTGCGTGGACATCGACCTCGCGAAGCTCGAGCGCCTTCGCAGGGGCGAGGTCACCTTCTACGAGCCCGGCCTCGCCGAGCTCGTCGGGCGCAACATCCGCGAGGAACGCCTCCGCTTCACGGACGACCTCGAGGAAGCCGTCCGCTTCGCCGACATCGTCTTCATCGCGGTGGGCACCCCTCCCGGCCCGGGCGGCAAGGCCGACCTCTCCGCCGTCTTCGCCGTCGCCGAGGGGATCGCCCGCGCCATGGACGGATACCGCATCATCGTCACCAAATCCACCGTCCCCGTCGGCACCACCGACAGGGTGGGCGAGCTCGTCGCCTCCATCACCGACCACCCCTTCGACATGGTCAACAACCCCGAGTTCCTCAAGGAAGGCTCCGCGGTGGACGACTTCCAGAAGCCCGACCGCGTGGTGGTGGGCACCACCTCCGAGCGGGCCGCCGAGGTGATGCGCGAGCTCTACGCCCCCTTCACCCGCACCGGCGCGCCCATCTTCGTAATGGACCCCCGCAGCTCCGAGATGACCAAGTACGTCGCCAACTGCCTCCTCGCCTCCCGCATATCCTTCATGAACGAGATGGCCAACATCTGCGACCGCGTGGGCGCCGACGTGCAGGAAGTGAGGCTCGCGGTCGGGGCGGACAAGCGCATAGGCCCCAGCTTCCTCTTTCCCGGCCTGGGCTTCGGCGGCTCCTGCTTCCCGAAGGACCTCGAAGCGCTCTGGCACACCGCCCGCGAGAACGGATACGACGCCCTCACCATCCGCGCCGCCATCGAGGTGAACCGCCGCCAGTGCTACGTGCTCGTGCCCCGCATGCTCGCGCACTTCGGCGGCTCCATAGAGGGCCTCACCGTGGCGGTGTGGGGCCTCGCCTTCAAGCCCCGCACGGACGACATGAGGGAGGCGCCCTCCATCAGGCTCATCGAGCGCCTGCTCGAACTCGGGGCCCGCGTCCGCGCCTACGACCCGGAGGCGATGCGAAACGCCGCGGAAATCTTCGGCGATAGGGTAGAATTCACGGAGAGGAACTACGACGCGCTCGAGGGAAGCGACGCCCTCTTCATCGTCACCGAGTGGAACGCCTTCAGGAATCCGGACTTCGAGCGCATGAAACGGCTCATGCGGAACCCCGTCATCTTCGACGGCAGGGACATCTACGAACCGGAAAGGGTGCGGGCCGCCGGCTTCGCGTATTACTGCATCGGCAGGCCCGACGGTGATTGACATGCCGAAATACAAGAACGTGCTCGTCATCGGTTCCCGCGGGCTGCTGGGCACCGCCGTGACCCGGGTGCTCTCCGACAGGCGATACCGCCTCATACTGCCGGAAAACGAGGACATGGACGTGACCGACCAGGAACAGGTCCTCGAGTTCCTCCGCCACCACTGGCCCGACCTCATCGTGAACTGCTCCGGCGTCACCGACATAGAGGAAAACGAGGACGAGAAGGACATCTGGCCCGAGCTCGTCAACCGGTACGGGCCGCTCGTGCTCGCCGGCTTCTGCACCGATCTCGGCATCCCACTCGTCCACTTCTCCTCCAGCTTCGTCTTCGACGGCGAGAAGAGCGGTCCCTACACCGAGGACGACCCGCCCTCTCCCGTCAACAGGTACGGCCTCTTCAAGGCGGAGGCGGACGAGGCGGTCCTCTCCGAGTGCCCCCGCGCCCTCGTCGTCAGGACTTCCTGCCTCTTCGGGCCCGGCCGCACCAACTACGCCTCCCTCGTCGCCAGGAAGGCCCAGGTCGGCGAACCCATCGAGGCCCCGCCCGACGTCGTCGTCTCCGCCACCTACACCTTCGACCTCGCCGAGGTGACGGCGGACCTGATAGAGAGCGGAGCGACCGGCCTCTACCACGTGGTGAACGCGGGCAGCGTCAGCTACTACGACCTCGCGGCGAGGGTGCTCGAACTCGTCGGGCTGGAGGGCGAACTCGTCCCCGTGCCCGCCGAGATATTCCGCAAGGCCAAGACGCCCCTCAACCTCGTGCTCTCCACGGCCAAGATCGAAAGGGACTTCGGCGTCGCCATGCGCCATTGGGACGAGGCGCTTCAAGAGTACGTCCGCGACTACCTCCACAGCGACATACTCCTCTCCGACGACATAACGGAAGCGGAAGCCGCGGGAGAATAACGGAACGAAAGGGGTTGCCATGCCCGCCGACAGGGCGCTCATAACCGGCGTTTCGGGCTTCGTCGGCCCGTTCCTCGCCGAGGACCTCAGGGACCGGGGGATGGAGGTGGCGGG
>QNBY01000223.1 GCA_003644275.1 Planctomycetota bacterium | reverse complement strand
TGGCGCGTCATCGCCGAGGCCAACGGCATAACGAACCCCGCTTCCCTGAAGGTGGGATCGGTGCTCACCATTCCCGACCTCCCCGACGAAAAACGCCCCTCCGCTTCCACGGAGGCGAAGGCGGCGGACACCGCCCCCGCCGCGAAGGAAGGCGCGCCGCGGGCCGCCGCCGGAGACACCTACACCGTGGCGCCCGGCGACAGCCTGTGGAAGATCGCCAAGAAGGTTTACGGCAAGGGCTCGCTGTGGAAGGTCATCTACGAGGCCAACCGGAAGCTGCTTCCCAAGCCCGGCGCGCTGAAGGTGGGGATGAAGCTCATCGTTCCGCCCGCCCCGGCCCGCGCGGCGAAGTCCCCCGCCGCCCCCGCGTCCGCCCCCGCCGGGAAGGAGAAGGAGAACAGGTCGGCCGCGGCCTCCAAGAAGGCCAAGACCTCCCGCAAGGCCGCCTGGGACGAGGTGGAAGTAATAAACTTCTTCGAGGAATGAACGAAGGGCGCGGCGTGAGATGGGCCCGGAAAGGAACCCGGCGAATGTGTGGCTCAAGGTCGCGAAGATCGCCTTCGCGGCCGCTTTCGCCTTCCTCGCCGCCCGTCTCTTCTACATCCAGGTGGTGCGCCACGGCGACTACTACGCCGACGCCCTCGCTCAGCACCGCCTCTCGATAACGCTGCACGCCCGCCGCGGAAGGATACTCGACCGCAACGGAAAACCGCTCGCCGATTCCCTGGACGCCTTCTCCGTCTGGCTCTACAAACCGCGCGTCCCGGAAGGGGAGCTGGGCCTCACCGCCATGCAGCTCGCCTCCGTGCTGGGCGGGTCCTCCGCGGACCTGCTGAGGCGTCTCGCGGACGGGCCTTCCTACGTCCGCGTGGCGCGCCACGTCGATCCGAAGACCGCCGAGAGGCTCCGCAATCTGGGGATTCCCGCTCTGGACTTCTCGCACGACCCCGTCCGCTTCTACCCCAACGGGCACACCGCCGCCCAGCTCATAGGGTTCTGCGACGCCGACTCGAAGGGCATCGAGGGCGTCGAGGCGGCCTTCGACCGCTACCTGCGCGGCAAGGACGGCTTCCGCCTGCTGCACCGCGACGCCCTCGGAAGGCCCATTTCCTCGCCGTTCGAGGCGGAAGTGCCCCCGCGGAAGGGATACGACGTCCGCCTCACCATAGACCTCTGGATCCAGACCATTCTCGAGGAGGAACTGAAGGAAGCCTGCCTCCGCTACCGCCCGAAGGCCGGCCTGGGCGTGGTGCTGGACATCCCCACGGGGGAGGTGTTGGCGATGGCGTCCTGGCCCTTCTTCGATCCCAACCGCTTCAGGCTCTATCCCAAGGAATCCTGGCGCAACCGGGTGCTCTGCGACTTCTACGAGCCCGGCTCCATGGCCAAGGCGTTCACCGCCGCGGCGGCCCTGGAATACGGGGTGATGACGCCGGACACCGTGATAGACTGCGAGGGGGGCCGGTACGCGCTCCACGGCCGGGTGATAAAGGACGCCGGGCACCACGGCTTCCACGAGCTCACGCTGACCTACGTCATAGCGAAGTCCTCCAACGTGGGAGCGGCCAAGATAGGCGAGGCGGTGGGCGCGGAGCGGCTTTTCAGGATGCTCGAGAGCTTCGGCTTCCGCTCGCTCACCGGCGTGGGCCTGCCGGGCGAACGCCGCTCGCTCCTGAGGCCGGTCTCCCGCTGGACCAAACAGTCCGTGGCCTCCATCTCGTTCGGTTACGAGATGTGCGTGACGCCGCTGGCGCTGGTTCGGGCCTACGCGGCGATAGCGTCGGACGGCACGCTTCCGTCCCTGCGCGTGGTCTCCTCCGTGCTGGACGGACACGGCGAGCCCCTCTCCCTGCCGTCGCTCGCCCCCAAGCCGAGAAAGAGGGCGATATCTCCCGCCACGGCGCGAAAACTCAGGAAAATTCTCAGGAAAGTGGTGCTGGACGGAACCTGCCGCCGCGCGCTCATACCCGAGTACGCCATAGCGGGCAAGACCGGCACCGCCGTGAAGGTAGTCAACGGCCGCTACGACTGGAGCAAGACCCTGAGCTCGTTCATCGGATTCGCCCCCCTGCGCGAGCCCAGGCTTCTGGTCTTAGTGAGCCTTGACGAACCTACGAAGGCGCAATACGGAGGGACCGTGGCCGGTCCGGCCGTGCGCGACGTGTTGCGCCGTTCCCTCGAATACCTCGGCGTCCCCCACGACCCGGCGGACGAAACGACGAAAAGAAAGTGACCGTGCTTCTGAACGAGCTTCTCAACCACGTTCCGCACCGAGCGGTGCGGGGAGACCTCTCCCGCCCCGTAACCGGGCTCGCCGCCGACTCCAGGGCGGTGGAGCCGGGCTACGGCTTCTTCGCGATGCGCGGCGCCTCGCTCGACGGCGCCCGCTTCATACCGGACGCCGCCGCGCGCGGGGCGTCCTTCGCCGTGGCCGAGCGCGACGTGCCCGACTGCCCGCTTCCGCTCGTGTTGGTGGAAGACGCGAGAGAGGCGCTCTGGCGCGCCTCGGCCGCCTTCCACGACTTCCCCCAGCGCTCGTTGAGGCTCGTGGGCGTCACCGGCACCAACGGCAAGACCACATCCACCTGGCTGCTGGCTTCCGTCTTGCGCGCCGCCGGGGCCAGTCCAGGCGTGATAGGCACCATCTCGTACATAGTGGGAGGGGAGCCCTCGAAAGCGGCGCTCACCACTCCCGACGCGCCGACGCTCTACTCGTTGCTGGCCCGTATGCGGGAGGCGGGCGACGACTGGGTGGTGATGGAGGCGTCCTCCCATTCGCTCGACCAACGCAGGGTGGGCGGAGTAACCTTCGCGGGGGCGCTGTTCACCAACCTCACGCGGGACCACCTGGACTACCACGGCACGATGGAGCGCTACGCCGAGGCGAAGGCGCTGTTGTTCGACAACGTGGCCGAGGACGGCGCGGCCGCCGTGAACTTCTCGGACGAGTGGGCGGCCTTCATCTCCCGCCGCGCCCGCGGGCAGGTCATACCCTACGGGCTCGGGCTCAAGGGGCCGGTGCAGTTGCTGGACGTCTCGCTTGGGGCCGACGGGACCTCCCTCGTCCTGCTCTACGGCGACCGGCGGCTCTCGCTGGAGACGAGGCTCGTCGGCCGCTTCAACGCCTTCAACGTGCTGGGCGTGTGCGCGCTGGCCTACGGGCTGGGCGTCGGGCCGCAGGCGGTGAAGGAAGGGCTCGAGAGCGCCCCGCCCGTTCCCGGCAGGCTGGAGAGGGTGACCCGCCTGCGGCCGCGCGTGTACGTGGACTACGCCCACACGGACGACGCCCTGCGCAACGCGCTTTCGGCCCTCGCGGAGCTGCCGCACAGGAATCTGGTGGCGGTGTTCGGCTGCGGGGGGGACCGCGACCGCGGCAAGCGCCCGCTCATGGGACGGACCGCTTGTTCGCTCGCGGATCTCGTCGTGATCACCACCGACAACCCGCGTTCGGAGGATCCCCGTTCGATAATCG
>QNBY01000222.1 GCA_003644275.1 Planctomycetota bacterium | reverse complement strand
GGAAGCGGTGGGCGCCCTGTTGCAACTGCTCCAAGAGCCCTAAAATGGAGAATCGGAACAAAACCAACCGGAATCCCTCTAATTCACGGCGGTATCGCCGCGGGAAAGAGACAGTCAGGAGTTGAAGATGAAAGGGATCCGATCCGCCCTGTCGGTAGCGCTGTTCATTTTGTTCGTGGCGGCCTGCGCGCGCGTCTCGTCGGCGGAGCAGAAACCGCCGGCGGGGTCCGGCGAGAAGGAGGCCGCGGAGGACAAGGAGCTGAAGGAGCCGAAGGAGACCGAGAAGGGCATCTACCTGAACTTCGACGGGTACGACCTCCGCAAGGCGATAGAGTACCTGGCGCGCAAGATAAAGAAGCCGATAGTGTTCGCCGAGGGGTTCGGGGGGACGATAAACTACGTGTCCTTCGTGCCGATACCGAAGGAGAACCTGCTTCCCGTCTTCGAGACCATCCTGAACCTGAACGGGTGGCAGATGGTCGAGGTTGCGGGGATGATAAAGATCATCCAGATGCAGCAGGGGGCGGGGCTTCCGACGGCCTTCCGCACGGACAAGGAGCGGGCGGAGCTCCAGGCGCGGGACCGGATAATCACGCAGGTGTTCAAGCTGCGCTACATACCCGCGAACGAGGCGCTGAACACGCTGACGAACTTCACCATCTCGCGCAACATAGTGGCGGTGCAGCACTCCAACAGCCTCATAGTGACGGACTACGAGACGATAGTTCTGAGGCTCGCCGCCATACTGAACGAGGTGGACGTTCCGGGGCCGGAGATAAAGCACAAGGTGGTGCCGCTGAAGTACGCCTCGGTGGACACGCTGAAGACCTACCTCGATTCCTACCTCAAGACGCTGGCGAGCGTTCCTTCCTCCGCGCCGGCGGCCGTCCAGCGGCCCACGTCGAGGCGGCCGGTCCGCACGACCTCCATTCCGACCGGCTCGGCCTTCCAGCCCGTGGCGATACCCGACTTACGGACCAATTCCTTCATCCTCATCGGGACGGAAGACGACATAGCGAAGATGGAGGAGTTCATCAAGGAAGTGGACCGGGAGAGCACCTCCACGGGCAACTACCACGTGGTGAGGCTCCAGAACATACCTGCGAAGGACCTGGCCACCACGCTGAACGAGGCGGTCTCCAAGGCGTACACGAACAAGGGCAAGAACGAGCAGCAGCCGGTCATCATCGCGTTCGAGGGGCAGAACTCCCTCATCATCCTCGCCTCGCAGAGCCAGTTCGAGGAGATAGAGTCGCTGATAGAGGAGCTCGACAAGCCCCAGATGCAGGTGCTGATACGGACGGTGATAATAGAGGTGTCCACCTCGAAGATGAGGGAGCTGGGCATAGAGTTCGCGAGCGGCGACTTCCCCACCAAGGACGGCTACCGCGGCTTCGTCAGCACTTTCGGGACGAGCAACAAATACGTGGTTCCGGGAGTGGGCACGGCGTATCCCGGCGGCACGGGCCTCATGCTGGGGCTCGTGCGGGACCGCAACGGGATATGGGCCATACCGGCGCTGCTCCAGGCGGTCCAGCGCGACAAGGACGTGGAGCTTCTGGCCGAGCCCCAGATTCTCGCCACGGACAACGAGAAGGCGGAGCTGACGCTTTCGGACAAGATTCCCTACTCCACCATCTCCAACACGAACAACAGCACGAGCCAGACGGCGACCTACGGCGGCGACTACGAGGCGTCCATAAGCCTGAAGATAACGCCGCACATACGCTCGAAGGACTACCTGACGCTGGAGATAGAGCAGAAGGTGGAGCAGTTCTACCAGAGCGAGTTCACCTTCGACGTGGTGGCGGGCACGCAGGCGAACCGGCCCGCGAAGACGGTGCGCGAGGCGAAGACGCGGGTGGGCGTGCCCAACGGCGGCTACATAGTGATAGGCGGCATGACGCGCAACAAGACGGACGAGACCATCACGAAGGTGCCGTGGCTGGGCGACATTCCGGGTATAGGGCACCTGTTCCGCAAGTCGAAGCGGAGCGTGGAGAAGGTGAACCTCTACATCTTCCTGCAGCCCGAGATAATCGGCGAGCCCAGCGACCTGGTGACCATAACCGAGCGGGCGAAGGTGGACCTGGAGATACTGAGGCGTTCGAGGCTTCACCGGGACCCGCTGGCGCGGCAGGCGTTCAAGGGGCTCGGGGCCAAGGAGCGGGAGAACGAGGACATCCGCCGGGCGCGGGACAAGGGCGCGAAGAAGCCCGCGCCTTCGAGCGAGAAGAAGGACGAGAAGAAGAACAAGAACGGCAAGAAGATCAGGCCCGGCCTTTGATTCGGACGGAGCGGCGATGAGGATAGACGTAGCGGAAATACTGCGTTCCCGCGGACTGGTGGACGAGGAGGGCTACGAGCGGCTTCGCTCCCTCAGTCCCTCCAACGGGAAGACGCTCGACAGGCTCGCGGTGGAGGAAGGGATAGTCGGCGAGGAGGAGCTGCTGTCCGCGATGGGCGAGGTGCTGGACATTCCCTTCCGCCCGTCCCTGGAGAACGAGGAGGTGCCGCTCGCCTTCATAGAGAAGGTGCCGCTCCAGTTCGCGCGGGAGCACAACATAGCGGCCTTCGGCATGAGGGGCGACACCTTCCTGGTGGCCACCTCGACGCCGTTCGGGTTCCGGGCGCTGGACGACGCGGCGGCGATGCTGGAGGCGGACGTGGAGCCGGTGTTCGCGCCGTCCGGCCAGATAGAGGACCTCATAGCCCGCGGCTACCAGATGCAGTCGAGCGGGCTCGGCGCGGTGCTGGAGGAGATAGACTCCAACCTCATCGAGGCGGTGGGCTCGGACATAGAGCGGGCGGAGGACCTTCTCGACATAGCGAACAAGGCCCCCATCATAAAACTGGTGTCCACGGCGATATCGGAGGCGATAAAGCGGCGGGCGTCGGACATCCACTTCCACCCGCTGGACGACAAGATGCGCATACGCATAAGGGTGGACGGCGTGCTGTACGACCTGATGGACTCGCCTAAGACGATACACGAGGCGGTCATCTCGCGCATAAAGGTCATCGGCAAGCTGGACATAGCGGAGCGCCGCAAGCCGCAGGACGGGCGCACGACGATAAAGTACGCGAACCGCGAGATAGACATACGAATCTCGATAATCCCCACGCAGAACGGGGAGCGGGCGGTGCTGAGGCTCCTGGACAAGACGGCGGGGCTGTACTCGCTGGAGGACCTGGGGCTCGACAAGGAGAACCTGGAGACGCTGAAGCGCGTCATCTCCGTACCGCACGGGATATTCTTCGTTACGGGACCGACGGGAAGCGGCAAGACCACCACGCTGTACGCGGCGCTGGCGCGGCTGAACTCGCCGGAGGTGAATATAATCACCATCGAGGACCCGGTGGAGTACCAGTTGCGGGGCATCTCGCAGATACAGGTGGACCAGAAGAAGAACGTGGACTTCGCGGCGGGCCTGCGGGCGGTGCTGCGGCAGGACCCGGACATCCTCATGGTG
>QNBY01000221.1 GCA_003644275.1 Planctomycetota bacterium | reverse complement strand
TCGACCACGAGCGCCGCGCCGTCGGGAAACACCGCGTCCGCCGGACCGTCCTTCCCGGCCCGCAGGACCTCGCCGGGCCGGAGCGCGCCGCCGCCGGGCTCGGTGCCCGCCGACCGCACCACCAACACGGCGGTCTCTCCGCCTTCCCCGTCGGCCGAGCCAGGGCGGCAGAAGGCGGCCGCCCAACAGGCCAGCAGGAGCAGGATGAGCAGAAGTCCGCGCGGCTTCATCGCCCGGTTATTGTAGGGAAGTTTGCCCCCGCTTCATCCGCCTCGACACTTGACAAAATCCAAAGCGGGGGTAAAATATCATGCGACGGATGGGCATATAGCTCAGTCGGCAGAGCGCTACGCTCACATCGTAGAGGTCCCTGGTTCGAGTCCAGGTATGCCCACCATGAAAGGAAGAAGCCGCCCGGAAGGGCGGCTTTTCTTTTTCGCTTCGGCGGGGGCGGTCCGTCAGTGCCAGATGCCCGGCACGTTGTCGGTGACGTACTTGATTATGTTCACCCCCATCCGCGACCCCTTGCTCCCGGGATTGCCGCTCTCCCACTCCGCGGACATGCCCTCCGGGCAGTACAGCGCCATGAGCCTGCCGTGCGGCCCCACGAATCCCTCCAGCGGGACGTACACCCTGTACCACGAGGAATATATGGGATGGTCCCGCGGCAGCAGCTTCAACTCGTAGCCGGGGAACTTGCGCGCGACGAACTTCCTGAAGCCCTCGTCGAAGTCGCGCGAGCCCACGCAGGTGTCGGCGATTATCAGCCCGCCGGACATGGCGTACCTGTAAAGCATCTCCTCCTGTTCCTCGGTGAAGGCCGGGAACTTCTGGCCGCTCAGCAGCAGCATGGGAATCTCCAGCCACTTCTCGAACGGCGTGTCGAAGGTGAGCGTGACCCAGGTGCACCGCTTCCCCACCCGCGGCGTGGGCATGTAGGCCGTGGCGGTGGTGACTATCTTCTCTATCTCCTTGCGCTCGAACGCCTCGGACGCCTTCTCGGTGAGCCTCAGCAGGTCCAGCGGGCAGTCGTTCCAGCCCTTGCCCCACTTCAGCTTCTGGATGACTATCGGCCACCTCCCTTTGGAGAGGAACAGAACGGCGAAGGCCGCGCCCGGTATGTCCTTCCAGCCGCCGTTGGCCCGCGCGGCCGACATTATCAGCTTCGCCCCCACCCGGAACCAGTCTATCCCGCCTATCTTCCTCAGGCCGGTGTAGAACCCCACCCGCTCTATGGCGTACATGCGGTAGGTGGCGAACGCGGCCAGCGATGTCAGCCTCGTGGGAAAGACCAGCCGCGGGTTCTTCTCGAAGTAGGCCAGCCCGGCGTCCACGAGGTCCAGAAGCGCCCGGTCGCTCCCGCAGGGAAAGCGCCTCGTGTTGTTCAGCGACGAGTAGGTGAGGAGCGTGCTCGCGATGGCCGCGGCCGTCATGGAGGGGGTGGGCCTGAGCTTCGAGCGGTCAGCGACGGTGGGGCAATACGGCCAGCCGGAGTAGTCCTTCAAGTAGGTGTTCAGGATGTATTCCCTCAGCCTTAGCCAGTGGTCCGGCGCACGCCTCCTGCGGAAGACGTATCCCCCCTCTTCCGCCCGCATCGCCGCGGCGAGCCCCAGCACGGCGAACTGCGTGTTGGACCAGTCCGTCCGCTGGCTCGTCTTCCTGCCGGTGCTCATGTAGGTGGGCTTGCGGTAGTCCCAGCCGCCCGATTTCGTCTGGCGGTCCATCAGCACCTTCTTGAGCTTCAATATCTGGGTGGCGTACTTCTTGCGGTCCACCGCCTCCAGGCACAGTATCGAGAGGCCCAGCTCGTAGGTGGTCACCTTGTCCACCTTCAGCTTGTCCACGAACTTCAAAAGCCCCTCGAGCGCCTTCACGAAGACGGGATCCTTCGGCGAGATGCCCGAGAGCGTCAGCGCATACAGCACCAGCGCCGTCGTCCCCATGGGATACATCTTGTTCGAGTAGTACCACAGGCCGTCCTTGGCCCGCTTCGACATGAGGAACTTCACCCCCTCCAGCAACGTCTGCTGGATCTTGCCGTGGAGCACGGCGTCGCTTTCCTTCTTCCCCTTCTCCTCCGCCCGCAGGACGGGAAACGCCACGACCGCCCCCAGCAAGAGGGCGAGCAGGATCGAGAAGAAGAAGCGTTCCGCCTTCATGGTCCTCCCCATAATACTACTTTCCCTTTCCGCCCTCGGCGCCTTTTTCGTCGAGCCCGGCAAGGGAGCGATAGGTCGCGGCGTCCGAGATGACAGCCGCCATCCTGAAGCCCACGTAGGACGCGCGCCGGTAGGGGGACATGTGGAAGCGCGCGCTCGCCGTGCAGTTCCAGGGCTCGGAGAGGAAACTTCCGCCCCTTATCACCCTTTCCTTGCCCTTCGCCGGGCCGGCGGGGTCCGTCTGCTCTTCGTCGGAGTACGGGCCGTAGCGGTCGAGGCACCACTCCGCCGCGTTGCCCGCCATGTCGTACAGCCCGAAGGAGTTGGGGAGCCGCATCTTCACCGACTCCACCCCGTAGGCGCAGTACTTCCCCAGCACCGCGTAGCGCGAGAACAAGCCCGCCCCCGCCGGGAGAAGGCGCTTGCCCTTCTCGTTCCCGCAGGCGGCGTATTCCCACTGCGCCTCGGTCGGAAGCGTGTAGGACATGAACGACGGCAGCAGGTGTTCCTCGTGGTGTTTCCGCGTCAGCCACAGGCAGAAGCGCATGGCCTTCGCCCACGAAACCGCCGTCACGGGATGGTTCAGCGCGTTCTCGATCGGCCCCTTGTCGGTCCATACCGTCTCGCCGAAGTCCGCGACCACCGGCGGCCTCAGGGCCTTCGCCTTCACCGCCTCCAGGAACATGGCGTTCGTCACCTCGGTGTGCATCAGCCAATACGGACTCAGCCTCACCTTGTGGACCGGCTTCTCGTCCCACGCCCCCTTGGGGTTGCCCATCAGAAAGGTGACGGCGGGAAAGCCCTTCATCTCGATTTCCGGCCGCGGCGCGAAGGACGAGCCCGGCATGAGGCGCAGGGCCGAGCGGAATCCCTCCATCGCCTTCGCGGAAAGGGGTTCGTCCAGCCGGGCGGCCGCGCGCTCGTAGAGGCATACCGCCCGCACGTAGTCCCCCTCGCGGGCGGCCCGCTCCGCCTCCGCCACGTCGGCGGCCCTCGAGCCCCTCGCCGTGTACTCGTCTATCAGGGACTGCACGTACTTCTTCAACTTCTCGTCCTTCACCCCTTCGAGCGCCTTCTTCAGGGCGTCCACCGCGAGGTTGTACTCCCCGGCCCGCGCGTGCTTCTCCGCCTCCGCGAGCAGCTTCTCCGCCTCGGGCGACAGCTTCGCGGGCGGCGTGGGCGTGGGTTTGGGCGTGCTTTCGGGCGTGGGGGAGGGCCGCGGCGTAGGCGCGGGTGCGGAAGCGGAAGGCATGGGGGACGGCTGCGGCGTCGGCGTGGGTTCGGGAGAGGCGGGCGGCGCGGGCGTGGGAGAAGGGGA
>QNBY01000220.1 GCA_003644275.1 Planctomycetota bacterium | reverse complement strand
CGGGCGTCGCCTCGAGGTTGTAGAGGTGCCCCGTCTCCTTCTGGAACTCCGTTATCTTCGCCCGCATGTGGTCCAGGAAGCGCAGCGCCAGCTTCTGCCCCCTATCCGTCGAGATGTCGTCCAGGTCCGCGGTGAAGTTCCTCACCATCTCGTTCATCCCGTTCACGCCGATGGTGGAGAAGTGGTTCCTGAGCGTCCCGAGATAGCGGTACGTGTAGGGCAGCAGCCGGTTCTCGATGCTCCGCTCTATCACCTTCCTCTTTATCTCGAGGCTCGTCTTGGCGAGCTCCATCAGCCGGTCGAGCCTCTCGAACAGCTTCCGCTCGTCTCCCTTGCAGATGAAGCCCAGCCGCGCGCAGTTGATGGTCACGACTCCCAGCGAACCCGTCTGCTCGGCCGACCCGAACAGCCCGTTGCCCCGCTTCAGAAGCTCGCTCACGTCGAGCTGCAGCCGGCAGCACATGCTGCGGATCATGTGCGGGTCCAGGTCGGAGTTCAGGAAGTTCTGGAAGTACGGCAGCCCGTACTTCGCCGCCAGCTCGAACAGCAGGTCGGATATGGGGTTGTCCTCCCACTGGAAGTCGTTGGTGATGTTGTACGTCGGTATCGGGAAGGTGAATATCCGCCCCTTGTTGTCGCCCTCCAGCATCACCTCCAGGTAGGCCCGGTTGATCATGTCCATCTCACGCTGGCACTCACCGTAGGTGAAGGACATGGGCTTCCCGCCTATGAAGGGGTACTCGTCCCGCAGGTCGTCGGGGCACACCAGGTCGAAGGTGACGTTGGTGAACGGCGTCTGCGTCCCCCACCGCGACGGCACGTTCAGGTTGTAGATGAACTCCTGTATGTTCTGCTTCACTTCCTTGTAGCTGAGGTCGTCCGCCTTCACGAACGGCGCCAGGTAGGTGTCGAACGAGCTGAACGCCTGAGCCCCGGCCCACTCGTTCTGCAGCGTCCCCAGGAAGTTCACCATCTGCCCCACCGCCGAGGACAGGTGCTTGGGCGGCCCCGCCTCTATCTTGTCGGGTATGCCGTTGAATCCCTCCTGCAACAGCGTCCGTAGCGACCAGCCCGCGCAGTATCCGCTGTACATGTCCAGGTCGTGGATGTGTATGTCCCCGCTGCGGTGCGCCTCGCCCACCTCGGGCGGGTACACGTGCGAGAGCCAGTAGTTCGCGATTATCTTGCCCGACACGTTCAGTATCAGGCCGCCCAGCGAGTAGCCCTGATTGGCGTTCGCGTTCACCCGCCAGTCGCTCCGGTCGAGATACTCGTTCACCGTGGAGGTCACCTCCACCAGCGCCGACCGCACGTCCCGCAACGCCGTGTGCTTGTCGCGGTAACTTATGTAGGCCCGCGCCGTCCGCAGGAAGTCCATGCGGATGAGCGTGTCCTCCACGATGTCCTGTATCTTCTCTATGTGGGGCGGCTCGGTGGCGTACCGGTGCGAGAGCACCTTCACCACCTCGGCCGTTATCTCCTTCGCCTTCTCCTCCCCGAACTCCCCGGTGGCCCGTCCCGCGTTCAGAACGGCCCGGTATATCCTCCCCTCGTCCCACGGAACGAGCGTCCCGTCCCTCTTGCGGACCGCCTTCGGCGTGACCGGCTTCAACACCTCGGGAGGAAAGAGAAGCGGCTCCTCCGGGACGACGAAACTCCTTTCTTCCTCGTTGCTCGAACTCGCCATATCGATGCTTTCGGACATCTGCGCTCTCCTTGCCTGTTTCAAATCCTTTTCTCGTAAGACCTTATCCGCCCGGGGAAGGGCGCCCGCCTCCTCGCGGCCATACCGCTATATCTTGCGGGTGCGCCCAAATATAGCACAACATATAGTGTGTCAAGAAAGTCATCTCACTTCGCCTCCCTCCGGCGCGGATTGCCCCCGAAACAGCGTAAATAATTATAACATATTTTCATAACGGCAAAACAAACGAAGAGCCCTATATTGGAACCCCCCTGTCTGCCCCCGCGCCCACTCCGAAAGGTCGCTTTCGTAACTCCTTATGTCGAAACAGGTTACAATCTCCATCCTCCTGAAACCCAGTAAAATAGCCGCTTTCAGCCCGACGGCCTCCGCCGCCCCTTCCGCCGCCTCTCCCTTGCGGCCTCCCTCCAGCCCGCTAAAATCCCTTCCGGAGGAACCATGCCCCACCTGCTCCAGTTCTCGATAGCCGTCGTGCTCGCCTTCCTCGCGGGGGGCGTCCCCTTCGGCCTCATCGCCGGTAAGGTGCTGAAGGGAATAGACATACGCGACTACGGCAGCGGCAACCTCGGCGCCACCAACGTGGCCCGCACCCTGGGAAAGCCCGCGGGAACGGTCGTCCTCCTTCTCGACGCCCTGAAAGGGTGGCTTCCCGTGAAGCTGCTCCCCCTCTTCCTCGTCCCGCCCGACGCCCTCGCGCCCTGGTTCCCCGAGGCCGTGGCGCTCGCCGCCGTCTGCGGCCACGTCTGGCCCGTCTATCTCCGTTTCCGCGGCGGCAAGGGCGTGGCCGTCTCGCTCGGCGCCCTCCTCGCCCTCTCCCCGCCCGTCCTCGCTGTGGGGGCGGCGGTCTTCCTCGCCGCCGTCCTGCTCACCCGCTGGATATCCCTCGGCTCCGTCCTCGGCGCGCTCGCCGCGGCCGTCTCGGCCTGGGTGCTCCCCTCCGCCGGCCGCCCCCTCGCGGTCTTCGTCTCCCTCCTCGCCGTGCTCGTGGTGGTCCGCCACCGCGCCAACATACGCCGCATACTCGCCGGAACCGAGCGCAGGTTCGGCGAGAAGATCCCCATCTCCCCCGCGAGGGAGGACGAAAAATGACGGACTTCAACGGTGAGATACTCGTCGTCGGCGACGGCGGCTGGGGACCGGCCCTCGCCTGCCTGGTGGCGGCCAACGGCCGCCCCGCCGTCATCTGGAGCTACGACCCCGACTACGCCGCCCTCATGCAGCGCTCGCGCTCCAACCCCAAGTTCCTCCCGGGCGTAGAGCTGCCTCCCGCCGTCGCCGTGACCTCGGACCCCGGCCGCGCCTTCGCCCGCGCCGCCCTCGTCGTCTTCGCCGTCCCCACCAAGTACGCCCGCTCCGTCCTCGACCGCCTCGCCCCCGCCTACAACGGCGCTCCCGTCCTCTCCGCCTCCAAGGGTATCGAGCCCGACTCGCTCCTCACCAATTCCGCCCTCGTCCGCGAGCGGTGGTCTCCCCCCGCCGTCGCCGTCGTCTCCGGCCCGAGCCACGCCGAGGAAGTCGCCCGCGGCAAACCCACCACCGTGGTGGTGGCGGGCCCCGACACCGGCTTCATCGCCGCCGTACAGCGCCTGCTCAGCAACGACCGCTTCCGCGCCTACACCAACCCCGACACCGTGGGCGTCGAGATCGCGGGGGCCCTGAAGAACGTCATCGCCATCGCCGCGGGCATATCCGACGGTATGGAGCTCGGCGACAACGCCAAGTCCGCCCTCATCACCCGCGGCCTCGCCGAGATGAGGCGCCTCGGCGTCGCCAT
>QNBY01000219.1 GCA_003644275.1 Planctomycetota bacterium | reverse complement strand
CAAGGTCATCCTCATGCACAAGGACACCGGCCGCTACTACACCGTCGGCGTGGGCGAGAGGGTGGCGGGCATGAAAGTGCTGGAGATAACCCCCGTGTCCGTCGTGCTTCGCGGCCCCGGCGGCCGCAAGTACATTTTGCGGGACCCCAACGCCGTCCAGCTCGAATGAGCCCGGCGGCTGCGAGGTAGCCATGCGCTCCCCGAAAGACGAACCCTCCCGCGGCAAGTGGCTCAAGGAGTACTTCAGCGATCCCAACCGCGACGAGGACTCCCTCACCGGCAAGTTCTTCGACGCCGCCCTCTTCCGCCGCCTCTTGAGCTTCATACTCCCCTTCCGAAAGTACCTCGTGCTGGCCCTGGTGGCGCTGTTCCTCTCCATCGCCTCGAGGCTCGTCTATCCGCTGGTGTTCAAGGTGGCGGTGGACAGCTACATCTCCGCGGACATACCCGACGCCGAGAAGTTCAAGGGCCTCTACATCTGCGCCTTCGTCATCGTGCTCGCCTTCCTGCTGAACGGCCTCGCCATGTTCGGCCAAACCGTCTTCGCTGCCCTGCTCGCCCAGCGCAGCATGCACGAGCTCAGGATGAAGGTCTTCCGCCGCATACTCTCCCAGAGCATGAGGTTCTTCTCCTCCCAGCCGGTGGGGCGCCTCCTCACGCGCACCACGAACGACGTGAACGCCCTCAACGACATGATAGCCACCTCCCTCGTAACCCTGCTGGGCAACCTGCTCATCATAGGGGGCTCGGTGGTCCTCATGTTCAGCATTTCGTGGAGGCTCGCCCTCCTCGCCATGGCGGTGGTGCCCTTCCTGCTCGTCATAACCGCCGTCTTCCGCAGGAAGGTGCGCGAGTCCTACCGCCTCATAAGGTGGCTCGTGGCCCGCATCAACGCCTTCCTCGCCGAGCACCTCTCCGGCATGAGGATAATCCAGCTCTTCCGCCGCGAGGAAAAGGTCGCCGCCGAGTTCCGCGAGCTCAACCACGACACCATGCTCGCGAACATCCGCCAAGTGCTGTACTCCTCCCTGTTCACCCCCTCCATAGAGGCGCTGTCCTCCATAATGAAGGCGCTGTTGCTCTACCAGGGCGGCATAATGGTGCTCGACAGCAGCCTCGAGGTGGGCGCGCTCATCGCCTTCTTCATGTACTTCGACCGCGCCATAGAGCCCGTCCGCAACCTCGCCGAGCAGTACAACGTCTTCCAGGGCGCCATGGCTTCCTCCGAGCGCATCTTCCGCGTGCTCGACACCCCCTGCGAGATAGAGGACGCCCCCGACGCCGTCACCCCCGCGTCCATACGAGGCAAGGTGGAGTTCAAGGACGTATGGTTCGCCTACGAGGGCGACGAATGGGTGCTCAAGGACGTGAACCTCACGATAGAGCCCGGCGAGTCCGTGGCGGTGGTCGGGGCGACCGGAGCGGGCAAGACCTCGCTGATAAAGCTGCTCTGCCGCTTCTACGACGTCCAGCGCGGAGCGGTGCTCGTGGACGGTACGGACGTGAGGAAGCTCTCCTCCGCCGCGCTGCGCTCCAACATAGTCGTGGTGCCCCAGGACGTCTTCCTGTTCTCCGACACCGTGCTGGAGAACATACGCCTCTGGGACCCCTCCATCACCCGCGAGGACGTGGAGCGCGCCGCCGCCTGGGTGAACGCGGACGCCTTCATACGCTCCCTTCCCGACGGCTACGACACCGTGCTCCGCGAGCGCGCCGCGGGCCTCTCCGTGGGCCAGAAGCAGCTCCTATCCTTCGCCCGCGCGCTCGCCCACGATCCCCCCATCCTCGTGCTGGACGAGGCCACCTCCTCCATAGACCCCGAGACCGAGGCGCTCATACAGGACGCCCTGCGAAAGCTCATGCGCGGCCGCACGTCCATCGTCATAGCCCACCGCCTCTCCACCGTCCGCGACTGCGACCGCATCGTGGTCATGCACAAGGGCCGGATACGCGAGACCGGCACGCACGAGGAACTCATCGCCCGCGACGGAATCTACCGCAAGCTCTACGAGATCCAGTACAAGTCCCAGAACCTCGCCGCCAGTTGACGCCGGTGGTATAATATCCTCATGGAAAAGCCGGACCGCGCGCCGAACCCGCTGAGGCTCCTCCTCGTCTCGTTCCTCGCCGCGCTCGCCTTCCTCTCCGTTCCCGCCGGGGGGGAGGAATCGCCGCGCCCCCTGAAGGCGGTGAAACTGGTGAGGCTCGGCGGGCGCGCCTTCGACCGCCCCCTCGCCGCCTGCCCCGACGGCTCGGGCGGCTGCCTCATCGTGCTGGAGACCAGCGGCCGCTACGCCGTGGGCCGCGGCAACGTCAGAAGCAAACAGGTGGAACGCTGGCTCGTCCGGCTCGACGGCTCCATGAAGTGGAGCTGGGCGGAGAACCTCAAGTCGCCCGCCGGAGAGGGGGACGAGGGCTTCGGCGTCTGCCCGGCGGGAGAGGGGGCCTTCCTCGTCGGCGGCCTCGCCCTGCCGCGCGCGGGCAAGGGACCTTTACGCATCTTCCTGATGGGCGAGGACATACAGGGCCGCCGCAAGTTCAGGAAGCGCTTCGGCGGCTCGAAAAACGGCTTCTACGCCCTCTGCGCCGCTCCGGACGGAGGATGCTGGTTCGCCGCCTCCATCACCGGAAAGATGCGGGCGGGCAAGACGGTGCTCGAAAGCGAGGGAGGCGAACCCCTCCACTTTCTGGCGCGGGCCGACGCGAACGGTTCGCTGCTGTTCGCCCTTCCGCTCTCCCGGCGGGGGGAGGTGGACATCACCGCCCTCTGTCCCGACGGCCGCGGCGGCGTGTGGGTGGCGGGCACATTCTCCGATTCCCTCGCCTTCGGCCGCAGGATGCTCACCGCCTCCGGCGACACCGAGGCCTTCGCCGCCCATGCCGACAAGGACGGCAAATGGCTGTGCGCCTCCTGCACCGCGGGTTCGGGCTCCGCGTTCGCGGAGGGAGCGGCCCTCTGTCCAACGGGCGACGGCGGCTGCTGGCTCGCCGGGCAGTTCGGCGGGAGCGTCCGCTTCGGGAAGGAAGACGTCCCCTCCGAATCGGAATGCGACGTGTTCGCCGTCCGGCTGACGCCCGGCGGCCGCTTCGGCGCGCCCTTCACCCGCGCCCCCATGATGTTCCAGCACGCCGCCGACCTCTGCCCCGACGGGAAGGGCGGCTGCTGGCTCGTCCTGAACGCCGCCACCGGCCGCAGCGTGAGGAATCCCGAACTGAAGAAGACGGCCGAACTCCTCCGCGTAAGCCCGCCCGGCCGCTGCGTCCGCCTGCTCTCGTGCGGGGAAGAGGGCGTCGTATTCGAGCGCGTCGTCCCCTCCCGGGGCGGTTGCCTACTCGCCGGCACCTTCGCAGAGAGGGTGAAACTGGGCGCCCGCACCAGCCTCTACAGCAGGGGCGACGATTCCGACCTCTTCGTCGCGCGCATCGCCGATACCGACTGATTTCCCGCCTTTGCATCTATAACTTGACCTCTTGTCTTTT
>QNBY01000218.1 GCA_003644275.1 Planctomycetota bacterium | reverse complement strand
CGCTCGACGGGAAACGCGCTCCGGTGCTCATGACGAGGATAGGGGGAGATACCGCCTGGGGCGGCTTCACGCCCGATTACTCGCTGTTCTGGTTCTACTGCGACCTCGGCGGGACGTGGCGCCTCTACCGCATCCGCTTCGGCGCGCCGCCTCCGCCTCCGCCCTCGCCGCGCGCGAAACTGGAAGACCTCCTCTGGGGAAGGGCCGCCGGAAAGATCGAAAAGGACGGAAAGCGCTCGAAGCCCTCGCTCCCTCCGCCCGAGGCGTTCGAGAACCTCGCTGAGCGCACCGAGCCCATGTTCCCCACCATGAAGGGCGGACAGTATTCCTCCGCGCTGATGAAGGACGGTCGGCGCATGCTCTTCGTGGGGGACGGCCCGAAGGGGCGGGAGATATACCTCGCCGACCTCGAATCGCCGGACGCGCCGCCCAAGCGGCTCACCGGCGACGGCGGCCGCAAGGGGGCGCTCTCGGTGGACTCCCAAGGCCGGTGGTGTTACTACATGACCGGCGGAGACATACACCGCCTGGACATCGAGCGCGGGAAGTCCGAGAAGCTCGCCTTCCAAGGGGCGGACCGCGTCCGTTGGTCGCTCAGGGATACGGGCGCGGCCGTGCTGGAGGAGATGCTGTGGCTCCTTGACTACGGCTTCTACGATCCCGCCCATCACGGCGCCGACATCGAGATGCTCCGCGCGAAATACCTTCCCCTCGTGCGCAGTTGCACCACCCAGGACCAGCTCGACAGGCTCTTGCGCGACCTGCTCGCCGACCTCAATTCCTCCCACATGGGGATAACCCTCCAGAGGCAGCCCGTCCCCGCGCCGCCCTCCGAGAAGATATTGCTCGGCGGTTTCACGCTCGATCCCGCCCGCTCGGCATCGGGCTCGTTCGTGGTGGAGCACGTGGTGGAGGGAACGCCCGCCGCCCGCCTGCTCCGTCCCGGCGACAGGATAACCGCCGTAGCCGGAACGCCGCTCACCGCCCGCACCAACCTCTTCGACCTGTTCAGAAAGCGCGAGAACGCTACGGTGCCCCTCCGCGTCGCGGGCGGGGACGGCCGGGAACGCCGCGTCTTCCTCCCTCTCGTCTCCACCTCGTCGCTGCGGAAACTGGCGCTCGAGGAATGGGTGAAGGACAACCGCCGTTACGTGGAGGACAGGAGCGGAGGGCGCATCGGCTACCTCTGGGTCTCCAGGATGTACGACGCCGAGTACGAGCGCTTCGTCGAGGAGATGAGCCGCTATCTCTCCGGTTTCGAGGGCGTGATAGTGGACTTCCGCTTCAACAGCGGCGGCCGTACCGCCCACAAGCTCGTGGAAGCGCTCGACGACGAGCCCTGGCTCTTCGAGCGCATGAGAGGCGGCAGGAAGGTGGCGGAGGAAGTCTTGAGGGGAACGTCCTTCCAGATGCCCGTCGTGGGGCTGTTCAACCAGTCGAGCTTCTCCAACGCCGAGATGATGTGCTGCGGCTTCCGCCTGAGGAAGATCGGGCCGACGGTGGGCGAACCCACCGGCGGCGGCGTGATAGGCACGTGGTCCAAGACGCTCGTGGACGGATCGAAGATGAGGCTGCCGCGTTTCGCCGTCTTCGAACGCGACGGGCGGAACCTCGAGGGCTCGCCCACGAGGCCGGACTACATAGTGGAAAAGACGGTGGTCGAGGACATGAAAGGGCTCAGGCCCCAGCTCGACAAGGCGATGGAGCTGATTCTCTCCGGCGCCGCCGCAAAGGAAAGGAATTCGGGAAAATGACGAGAAACGCCGTCCTGTCCCTCATCCTTCTTCTCCTTCTCTCGCCGTTCGCGCTTTTCGGCGAGGAAGAGGGGCTCCCCACGTTCGTTTACAACCCCGCGCTTTCCCCCGGCGGGAAGACGGTGGCCTTCGAGTACAGGGGAGACATCTGGACGGTCCCCTTCGAGGGAGGCGAGGCGAGAAGGCTCACCCTCCAGATGGCCCGCGAGTGCCATCCCCTCTTCTCGCCGGACGGCGGGTGGATAGTGTACTCCGCGGAGTATCACGGCGACCTGGACCTCTACGTCATTCCCTCCGGCGGCGGCGAGCCCCGCAGGCTCACCTACGCCCCCGGAAGCGAAGTGGCCTGCTGCTTTTCGCCCGACGGCCGCACGGTTTACTTCTACTCCACGCGGGACGGCCGGGAGGACATATTCAGCGTTCCCTTCGAGGGCGGCACGCCGGTCAGGCGGGTGTACGCCCTGAAGGACCCCCTGCTCGGCGCCGCCGTCTCTCCGGACGGCAAGAAGGTACTGTTCACCTTCCGTGCGAGCTATCACGGCATCCACAGGCCCGCCTTCAAGACGATGTACACCTCGGAGATATACCTTGCGGACAACACGGTCCCCTTCACCTCCATCGAGAGGCTCACCGACGATCTGTACCACGACTTCCGCCCGCGCTGGGACCGGGAGGGCAGGAACGTCTATTTCATGTCCGCCCGCACCGGCGGCCTGAACATATACCGCTGCCCCTGGCCCGGCGACCTGGAGAGGGACGCCGTGGCGATAACGAAGTTCGACGACCGCGGCGTATCGTGGTACGACGTGGCGGCGGACGGCAGGATCGTCTTCACCCGCAACAAGAGGCTCTACACCGTCAGGGAAGGCTTCGACCCGCAGCCCCTCGTGTTCTCCGCTTACGATCCTCCCCGCGTCTCCTATCCCGAGTTCGTCCAGGAAAAGCCCACGGTCACCGACTACGACCTCTCGCCCGACGGGAAGAAGATCGTCTTCGTCGCCGGGCACGACCTGTTCGTAACCTCCGCCTCCGGCGGATACGCCCGCAGGCTCACCGCCACCCCCGAACGCGAGATACACCCCCGCTGGGCGGCCGACTCGAAGCGGATCGTCTTCTCCCGCGTGCACGGCGGGGGGCTGAACCTGTTCGTGCTCGACGTCACGACGGGGGAGGAAAAGCCCGTCACGAAGGGCTCCGACAGCTGGTTCTTCCCCTCGTTCGCGCCGGACGGAAGGATACTCTGCCAGCACAACCTCGACACCGTCTGCCTCGTGGACGCGAACGGAAAGGTGGATGTGCTGGACAAGGGGCGCTACTTCGTGTTTCCCCTCGGCGACAGCGCGGCCTTCCACATGGATCCCAAGGGCAGGTGGCTCTACCTCTCGCCCTACAACTCCGTGAACAACGGCGAGGCCCGCGTGCTCGACCTGAAGGCGAAGGACGCGAAACCCTTCAAGTTCTCGTGGCTGGGCGGCAATTCCTATCCGGTCGCCTTCACTCCCGACGGCGGGGCGTTCATCTACAACAACGGGACGAGGACGCTCACCAAGGCCATAGCGGTGGTGCTGAAGGAGAAGCCGAAGGAACGGGTGCATCCCGCCCGGAAGCTGCAGGAACTTCTCGAACCCCCTGAGAAGTCCGGCAAGGACGAGAACGAAAAGGCGAAAAAGAAGGACGAGGCGACCGGCCCGCGGATACCCTCGCTCGATTCCTCCGCGCTCAAGCT
>QNBY01000217.1 GCA_003644275.1 Planctomycetota bacterium | reverse complement strand
CGCCACCCGCGTGTTCCGGGCCACGCGCTCGGCGACCACCACGTCCCCCCGCAACACCCTGAACATGGCGCGGCCGTAGGGGACCGGCCCGTAGGGCGTCTCGAGCGTCACCGTGACCTCGCGCGACGCCCGCCGGTCGCGGCCTATGCCCTCGAAGTTCGCCGTGAAGTACCGCCGCGGCGGCACCGGATGCGACGAGCACCACTTGTCGAAGAACAGGTGCGGGCGGTTGTTCAGTATGTCCAGAAGCCAGAACTCGGGAAGCACGCCGTCCTTGCCCGCGAAGAACTCGAGCAGCATGGCCGCCGCTTCCTTGTCGCGCGGGCAGAGCAGGAGCACGCGCTCGTTCATCGGCAGCCGCGAGTGGATGAACAGCCGCGACAGCCGCGCGTTCGCCTTTATGTGCCGGCCCGCGTTCGACTCCGTCAGCCCCGAATCGGGAAAGGCGTTGAAGAAGACGAGGTTCTCGCCGAACGCCGTCAGCGTGTGCCCGGCCTCGGCGGTCTTGTGCGCGAACAGCGCCTCCCTGAGCGGTTTCTCGCGCGCCGGGAAGTTCCCGTCGAAGGCGCTGCGCATCTGGAAGAACAGGTTGCGGACGGACGGGGGGGCCTCGGAGAACCGGCGCTCGGCGTATTCCCGGAGGAAGGCGTCCATCGGGAAGGTGCGGAACGAATAGGTGAGGAACAGGTTGCGCCCGTATTCCTCTATCTTCCACGGGTCGAACACCACCAGGGCCTGGAGCTGCGGCCGCGTGCGGTACTCCAGCACCTTCTCCACCGGCGTTATCGGCACCGTCTTGCCCGCCCGCTCCGCGATGAAGCATATCTTGTACGCCTCGCGGTTCATCCCTTCCAGCTTCGCGTCGAGCTGCTCGTAGATGCGCTCGAGTATGTCCCGCGTGAAGCCGGTGACCCTTATCTTCCTCGTCCCCACGCGCGGGTATTTTATCTCGTCGAATATCGCCTCCGCTATCGCGGGGATTATCTCCTTGATGGACTTGTTGAAGATGTTGTTGGACATCTGGCTACCTCTCGATGACTATGTTGGGGCGGATGACGGGGTTCACCGGCCTGTTCAGCGGATCGAGCACGTAGCCCATGTAGAAGAGCCTCCTGTGCAGGACGGCCAGGTTCTCGCGCAGTATGTCCTGGCCGGGATGCCCGCCCTTGTAGCGGCCGCCTATGTTCACGCCGTAGCGCTGGCGGAGGAAGTTGCAGTACTCGCCGAGCGATATCTCCCGGCTGACGTACTTGCGCCCGCTCGGCGCTTTTTCCAGGGTGGCGAGCATGATGGTGAAGCCGATGAACTTGTCGCTGAGGTAGTACATGAAGTTGCCGCGGAAGGACGAGAGCAGGCCGAAGCCGTCGGCGTAGCCGAGGAGCCGCTCGAGCCTCCTCGCGTAGCTGGCGTCGCGCGACGGGCCGAGCACCGCGAGCAGCTTCGACAGATACCGCAGCACCGGCTCCACGTTCGCCTCGTCCAGAAGGCCGAACACCGAACGCCGCCCGGGCGTCTCCTCCTCCGTCAGGATTATGGACTCCGCGTCGAACCACGAGGCGAGGTCGGGATGCTCCCGCAACTCCAGAAGCTCCTCCGGCGTGGGCGATTCCTTGAACTCGGGCTCGCGCAGGTATTCCCGGCCGTCCTCGTTGAACTGCTCCAGCTTCCGCAGGAAGGCGAGGTTCGCAAGGAAGTTGCGGTACTTCTCTATCTTGCTCACGAACGACCGCACCGCCACCTGGCAGAGGGGCTCGTAGGACTTGTCCGACGAGGTGAACACCCCGTCCACGCAGTAGCAGCCCTTCAGGTCGGACGACTCGGGCGACACCGGGCAGTTCGAGGGGCAGAAGAACCCGCGCTTCACGAAGGTGTTCACTATGTTCGAGACCAGCATCTCGTAGGTGGCGAGGTGCAGGCCGATGAGGTTCTCGAGAAGCCTCACGAAGGTGCCGCGGCTCACGTGCGAGGCGTAGGTGAAGGCGCGGCGGAAGTCGTCCACCACCAGCCGGTTGAAGGCGGGGCAGAGGGACGCCGGGCCGTCGTCCTGCGGCGGCTCGGAGTCGTCGGCCTCCACCGGGAGCCTGCTCGCGAGCCTTATCAGAAGCTCCTCCTCCGCGTTCTCGTTCCTGTGCGGCGAGAAGTACCGGTGGAAGGCCCGCCTCAGCACGCCGTCCGAACGGATGATGCGGTAGAACATCTCGCTCGTCCCGCCGTCGTCGAACGACGCCGGATCGAGTATGGAGGCGGTCTTGTAGTGGATGGGATTGGGGCCTATCGGCCCTTCCTCGCGCACCAGCAGAAGGCGCTTCTCTATCCACGCCTTCAGCAGCCGCTTCGCCTCCTCGGCGTCCGCGGCCTCGTGGTCCAGCTCGTGCATCAGCAGCTCGGCCATCTTGCCCGCGGGCAGGTTGGCGAGCTTGTAGCGCGGCTTGCCCTCGTGGAAGAGCTGCACCAGCCTCGCCAGCACCTGGTAGAGCGATATCTCCCTGAAGCCCGGAAGCTTCAGGCCTTTGTAGTCTATGTCGTAGAAACGGTTGAGTTGCGCGTTCATCTCACTCCCTCTCCTTCAGCAGCTCCACCTTGCCGCCGGCGAGCCCGAAGCGCTCCACGAGACACTTTCCGCCCTCCTCGCTCTGGATGATGAACTCCTTGAGCTCCAGCTCGTTCTCCAGCTTCTCCTTGAACATCCGCAGCCGGTGCATGAGCTCCGGCACGTAGTCGGGCTTCTCGGGAAGGTTGAACCGCCCGTGAAGCAGGTACTCGAAGATGTCCAGGTTTATCCTCAAGGCTATGTTGTGGCTCTTGCGGTGCCTCAGCAGCAGGTAGCCGGGAAGGTATTCCCTGTGGCCCTCTATCGCCTTCGGGAAGGGAAGGATGAGCTCGAAGGCGGCGCACGGCGCGCTGTAGTAAGTCACGAGGCTCTCGCGCGAGTTGTCCAGCGAGAAGAGGAACACGTCGCGGCTCGGGGGCGTCGCCCCGTCCCGCAGCGATATGCAGTGGAGCAGCGTGGCGGTGAGGTCGTCGTCCAGCGGCCTTTCCTTCTTGGCGATCTCGTCGAACAGCGGGAAGGAGCGGTAGGGAAAGAGCTCCGACCACTCCCCCCGGCCCTCGAAGGTGTCCTCGAAGAACAGCCTGCGCCGCCGCCCGCGCCTTATCTCCTCCCGGAGCTTCCTCACCTCCTCGCCGTCCTCCATCTCGTCCAGCGAGGCCGACAGGTCCCGCACCACCATCGAGGCCAGCGAGGGATCGTCCAGGTCGTCGTCGCACATGAGCCGCGCGTCCACGTGCGGCGCGTTCACCGCCGCCATGTCTATCTCGTCCAGAAGCGAGCCGAAGTCCCCCGGCAGGGTGAACAGCCGGTTGAAGTACAGGTTGCGGAAGATGAACTCGGGATCGGGCCCCGCCGCCTCCACCTCCCGGCAGGAGAGGTCCGTGATGAAGGAATGGACCAGCAGCGACACGGCGTCCCGCATGGTGAGGTGGAAT
>QNBY01000216.1 GCA_003644275.1 Planctomycetota bacterium | reverse complement strand
TTCGCCCACCGCAGGGCCTCGGCGAGCGCCTTCCGGTCGTGCCCGTCCACGCTGCGCACCGCCCACCCGAAGCTGCGGAAGCGGTCCGCGATGTCCTCCGTGAACGTGAGCTGCGTGGAGCCCTCGATGGATATGCCGTTGTCGTCGTATATGCAGATGAGGTTGTCGAGAAGAAGGTGCCCCGCGAAGGACGCAGCCTCGGAGGAAATGCCCTCCATCAGGTCGCCGTCCGAGCAGATGCAGTACACCGTGTAGTCGAACGGATCGAAATCGCCCTCCCCGAAGCGGGCCGAAAGGTGCTTCGCGGCGAGCGCCATCCCCACGGCGTTGGCGAGTCCTTGTCCCAGCGGGCCCGTCGTCGTCTCCACGCCGGGCGTGAGGCCGTACTCCGGGTGCCCCGGCGTCCGCGAGCCGAACTGCCGGAAGCGCTTCAACTCCTCCAGAGGCAGGTCGTATCCCGCCAGGTGGAGCAGCGAGTACAGAAGCGCCGAGCCGTGCCCGGCCGACAACACGAAGCGGTCCCGGCCGTGCCAGCGCGGATCGCGCGGATTGTACCGCAGGAACTCCATGAACAGCACGAAGGCCATGTCCGCCGCCCCCATGGGGAGCCCCGGATGCCCCGAACGGGCCGCCTCCACCTGATCCACCGACAGGAACCTCAGCGCGTTCACCGCCCTCTCGGCCAGCGTTTCAGGGATGTCCTCGATTCTCATTCCTTCTCCTTCTCTCCTTGTTCGTGGGCCTGTCCGTCTTGCGAAAGGATCACTGACAGTATAATACACGTAAAGGGAGGCTTCCATGAAAAAGGCGCTCGCCGCGTTTCTCCTCGTCCTGCTCGTCCTGCCCGTAGCGGGCTGTTCCCGCTCCCGCTCCCGCAAGCCCGCCCCGCCGCGCAAGTTCAAGGAATACGAGGGCGTCGTGCTGAAGCGCGTCAAGGCGGAGAGGCTCGCCGTCATAAGGGTGCGCGACACCATCGCCCGCCTGCCGGAGAACTTCGCCCGCCTCTTCCGCTGGTTCGTGGTGAGCCAGACCGAGATACGCGGCTTCAACACCACCATCTTCTTCGACGATCCCTCCCCGCTCCCCCGCGACGACGACACCACCCCCCTCACCTACCTCGTCGCCATGCCCGTACCCGACGACACGCTCGGCGCCGGCGAGGTCAAGATGTTCGACCTCGACGCCTACACCGCCGCCTGCATCCTCCACCGCGGCCCCTACACCGGCATGGGCGAGAGTTACCGCCGCCTCAAGGAATGGATGGCCGCCAACGGCTACGAGAGGGGAAGGTTCTTCAGGGAGATATACATTTCCGGCCCCGGGCCGCGCGATCCGGTGGACCCCAACAAGTGGCTCACCGAGATACAGATACCCGTCCGCCGGAAATGACCGTCCTCAGGCGGAGAGCGCCAGCATGGCGTCTATAGCCTTGCGCGCGCCCGCCGCCGTCTCGGCTTCCACCGTCACCCGCGGCTCCATGTCCTCCAGCGCCCAGAGTATCTTCTCGAGCGTGACGAGCTTCATGTCGTGGCACACCGCGAGGCTCGTCACCGGGTGGAATGTCTTGTCCGGGTTCGCCTTCCGCAACGGGTGGAGTATCCCTTCCTCCGTCGCGATGAGGAACTCCCGGTGCTCGGAGGACGAGCACCAGGCGAGTATCTGCCCGGTCGAGCCCGTGAAACGGGCCATCTTCACCACCTCGTCGCGGCACTCGGGATGCGCGCACAGCTCCGCTTCCGGGTGCTTCGCCATGGCCTCCCGCACGAACTCCGGCAGTATGTGATGGTGCACGTGGCAGTAGCCGTCCCACAGCACCACCGGCGCGCCCTCCCCCTCGCGCTCGGCGAGGTCGCGCGTCGAGTCCGCCCATATCAGGCGGCTCCGCCCGGCCCGCTCGGCGGCGTACTGGCCGAGCCAGCGGTCGGGAACGAAGATTACCGGCCTGTCCGTGGGAACGGACTTCATCACCTTCACCGCGTTCGCCGAGGTGCAGCAGATGTCGCTCTGCGCCTTCACCGCCGCGGACGAGTTGACGTAGCTCACCACCACCGCGTCGGGGTAGCGGCTCTTCAGCTCCGCGAGCTCCCTGGGATGGCACATGTCCGCCATGGGACACCCGCTGTTGGCGTCCGGCAACAGCACCACCCGGTCCGGGCAGGTTATCGCCGCCGTCTCCGCCATGAAGTGCACCCCGCAGAACACCACCACCTCGGCGTCCGTCCTGGCCGCCTCTATCGCCAGTTTCAGGGAGTCGCCTACTATGTCGGCTATGTCCTGCACCTCCGCCCGCTGGTAGTAGTGGGCGAGAAGCACCGCCTTGCGCTTCCGCTTCAGTTCCCTTATGCGCTCGACAAGGTTCATCTCTATTCCCTCGCGTCTCGTTTCACGCGCTCGATTATCCCTCCGCCGAGAACCCGGTCGCCGCGGTAGAACACCGCCGACTGCCCCGGCGTCACGGCCTCGTGGGGTACGTCGAGCCTGACCTCCGCCTTCCCGCCCGGCCGCGGCTCCACCTCTCCGGCCAGCGCGGGCGAGCGGTAACGCACCTTCACCTCGCACGCGACGGACCCGCCCTCCGCGACTTCGGCGAGCCAGTTGCAGCCTCCGACCTCGAAGCGCCGGACGGCGAGATCCTCCTTGCTCCCAACGATTACGCGGTTTTCGTCCCCCAGCAACTCCACCACGTAGTACGGCCCCCCTCCCCCGCCGAGCCCCAGGTTCCGCCTCTGCCCTATGGTGAACAGGTGCACGCCTTCGTGTTCGCCAAGCACCCTGCCGGAAGTGTCGGTTATGACCCCCGGCCCGCCCCTCACGCCGCGCCCGGCGAGGAACTCCCTGTACGAGCCCTCCACGAAACAGATGTCCTGGCTCTCCGGCCTCTCGGACACCGGCAGCCGCTCCGCGCGCGCCAGCTTCCGCGCCTGCTCCTTCGACCACTCTCCCAGCGGGAACAGGGTGTACGGGAGGTCCCCGCGCTTCAGGCGGTAGAGGGCGTAGGACTGGTCCTTCTCCCCGCGCGCGGCCTTCAGCAGCGACCATTCCCCCTCCCGCCTCTCCACCCTCGCGTAGTGGCCGGTGGCGAGCGCATCGCAGCCCATCTCCCGCGCCTTCTCCCTCAAGAGGCCGAACTTCACCCGCTCGTTGCACAGCACGCACGGGTTGGGAGTGCGCCCCGCCGCGTATTCCGCCGCGAACGGCTCCACGACCAGCCTCTCGAACTCCTCCCGCACGTCGAGCGCCACGTGCTCCACGCCCAGGAAGGCGCACAGCCCGGCGGCGTCCTCCACGGCCGAGTCCGCCTTCTCTCCCTCGAACAGCCTGAGCGTGAAGGCGACGGTCTCGTAGCCCCGCATCTTCAGCAGGAACAGGGCCACCGCGGAGTCCAGCCCCCCGCTCACCGCCGCCGCCACCTTCACCTTCCCACCTCCGAGGCCAGCACCAGCCCCGCCTCGTGCACCAGACGCCTGTCCGCCTCCGCCGTATTGCCCCG
>QNBY01000215.1 GCA_003644275.1 Planctomycetota bacterium | reverse complement strand
GCTGGTGAACGAGGGGCCGGTGACCATCCTGATGGACTCGACCATCTATCCCGTGAAGGGGAGATGACGGCATGGTGGTGACGCTCAGCGGGGTGAGGAAGTCCTACGGCGCGCAGGAGGTGCTGAAGGGGGTGAGCTTCCACGTTCCGGCGCGCTCGAAGACGGCGCTGGTGGGGCGGAACGGGAGCGGGAAGACGACGCTGCTCAAGATAATCGCGGGGCTGGAGGAGCCCGACGCGGGCGAGGTGAAGCGGACCGGCCGGACGAGCCTGGCGTTCAGGCCGCAGGAGAACGCCCTGGACGAGAGCCTGACCGTGATGGAGGAGATGAAGCGCGCCTGGCCGGGGCTGCCGGAGACGGAGGAGGAATTGAGGCGGCTCGACGCGCTGGTGGAGAGGGGGGAGGCGGGCGAGGCGCTCAAGAGGCGGCACGCGGAGCTGTGGCACGCCTACGAGACGGCGGGCGGGCTGAGGTGGCGGAACGAGGCGGAGAGGATACTGGAGGGCCTCGGCCTCGGCGGGAGGGGCGGCGCGCTCGTGGGGACGCTGAGCGGCGGGGAGAAGACGAAGCTGTCGCTGGCGAAGCTGCTGGCGGGGGACTACGACCTGCTGATACTGGACGAACCCTCCAACCACCTGGACCTGGACACCACGATATGGCTCGAAGGGTTCCTGCGGGAGTACCGTGGGGCGGTGCTGCTGGTGACGCACGACCGGGCGTTGCTGCGGAACGTGGCGGAGAGGTTCGTGGAGATACACGACGGGACGGTGGAGGTGTACAACGGGGGATTTTCGTTCTTCGCGCGGGAGCGGGAGCTTCGGGCGGAGCGGAAGCGCCGGGCGTGGGAGCGGCGGGAGGCGCTGATACGGAAGGAGGAGGAGTTCATCCGCCGCAACATAGAGGGGCAGAAGACGAAGCAGGCGCAGGCGAGGCGGAAGATGCTGGAGAAGCTGGAGCCGCTGCTGCCGCCGCCTTCGAGGAGGAGCTACCGCTTCAGGCTGACGCCGCGGCGCAAGAGCGGGGACGTGGTGCTGCGCGTGACGGGGCTTTCGGCCGCGCCGGGGGGCAAGGAGTTGTTCCGGGATCTGTCCTTCGAGCTGTACCGCGGCGAGCGTCTGGCGGTGATAGGGCCGAACGGGTGCGGGAAGACGACGCTGCTCAGGACAATCGCGGGCCGCGCGGAGCCCGCGGCCGGGGAGGTGCGGTTGGGTTCGAACACGGACCTGCTGTTCTTCGACCAGGAGCACCACGATCTGGACGAGTCGCAGACGCCTTGGGAGGCGGCCTACTCGGCGATGCCCTCCCCCACGGAGCAGTCGGTGCGGGACACTCTGGGGGCGTTCGGGTTCGGGGGGGAGGCGGTGGAGAAGGAGCTGGCCGCCCTGAGCGGCGGGGAGCGCACGCGGCTTTCGCTCATGCGGGCGGTGGTCGGGGGAGCGAACCTGCTGCTTCTGGACGAACCCACGAACCACCTGGACATAGAGGCGATAGAGGCGCTGAAGGAGGCGCTGGCGGACTACGAGGGCACGTTGCTGCTGGTGTCGCACGACCGGGACTTCCTGGAGGCGGTTTGCGACCGTTTCCTGGTGCTGGAAGGCAAGCCGCGCTTCCTGCACGGTACGGCGGCGTTCAGGGAATACCTGGAATCGCGCGGGGGACGGGGGGCCGAGCGGGCCGCAGAGGGGAAGAAGGCCGCGCCGGACGACTACCGCGAGAAGAAGCGGGCGAGGAACATGCTCAAGAGCCTCGCGCGGGAGCTGGAGCGGCTGGAGGAGGAAGCGTTCGCGCTGGAGGAGAAGAAGGCGGAGCTGGAGCGCGCCATGCTGGAATGCGGTGAGGACTACGCGCGCGCGGCGGAGCTGGGGGCGGAACACGAGCGGACGGCCGCGGCGATAGAGGAGGCGCTCGCGCGGATGGTGGAGCTGGAGGAAGAAATCAGGGCGCTTCGGGAGCGGGAACGAGGGGCGTAGAAGGGCTCAATCGAAGCCGAGCTGGTGGGTGTCCTCCCACTTGAACCCGGACAGATAGACGTTGCCCGCCACCGCCAGGTTGATGACCTGGGGGGCGTCGGTCTCGTGCAGGTTGCGGGCGTGCCAGAAGCAGCGGACGATGGGGAGGAGGGACTCGGAATAGGGGACGGAGCCGGAGGAGATGAGTTTGCCCTCGTCGTCGTAGTGGTTGTACTGGTCGCCGTGGCGGAGCTGCCACTGCTTCACCTCGAACCAGGAGGTGAAGTTGGGGTCGCCGTCGAGGTCCACGATGGAGCCGTTGACGCCCGGGCTTCCGGTCTTGGGGTTCCAGAGCCAGGAGTTCCAGGACCAGCCGTCGGGGGGCGAGGTGGCGCACTCGGTGCCGGAGAACTCGTAGAAGTAGGAGCAGGGGCCGTCCTCGTACTCGTGGACCTTCGGGAACATGCGCTTGTTGAGGTCGTTCGGGTCGGGAGGGCCGTTGTCGGCCATGCCGCGGCTGTCGTCGGAGGGGCAGATGAGGGAGTCCTCGCTGGTGAGGAGGCCCGCGGTGAGGAGGTCTCTCAACCTGTTGGGCATGGCGTCCTTGTGGCTGTTGCGGTAGATGAGGATGCACTTGCCTATCTGGCTGAGGTTGCTCTTGCAGGCCGCTTCCTTCGCGGCCATCCTCGCCTGGTTGATCGCGGGGAGGACGAGCGCGACGAGTATGCTGATGATGGTTATGACCACCAGCAGCTCGATGAGGGTGAATCCCTTCTTGCCTTTCATAGCACTTTCCGCTTCAGGGTTAGACCGAGCGGCGGTCGGGCTGTTCCCGGCCGCCGCGCTCATTTCGCCTTGTGGACGACGAACTGGGTCGGGACGGAGGCGCGGCCTCGAACGACGGCGGCGATTCCGACGCCGACGCCGGAGAAAGGGCAATCCTTCTTCACGGTGAAGGAGACCGGCACCACGGCTTCCTCCCAGGGGCCGAGCTCGAGGGATTTCTTCCAGGAGGCGTCGGAGAGCTGATCGCAGGAGAGCGAGAGCGTGAGGGCGAGCGGGGAGCCGGAGTAGTTGCGCACGCGGACGGAGGCGGTGACGGGCTCGCCCCAGCGGGCGGTGAGGAAGTCGGGGAGCGGCCTTATCCAGAAGGGGTCGGCGCGGCTCATGTCGGGCGGGGGCCAGAGGAGGTCGGCCACGCGCTTCCGCCATTCGGCCGCCCAGGCGAGCGGGGGGGCGGGGTCGAAGGGTTCCTTCAGCTCGCGTATGCCCTGGTCGTCCGCTATGTGGGTGGGCTTCAGGGAGGCGATGAGCGAGGTTACGCGCTCGAGGGCGGGGGGCCGGAAGTCGCAGGAGTAGTAGGGGTTCGCGAAGGGGAAGCGGCGGAGCTCAATGAGGGCGTCGCCGAGGAACAGGAGGCGCGCGCCGGACGTGACCATGAGCATCATCTGGTGGCCCGCGCCGAGCTCGGGGAGCTCGTGGAACTCCAGGTCGGCGCCCCGCCAGTGCAGGACCTGCCCTTCCCTCACGGCGGCGACGGAGGAGACGGG
>QNBY01000214.1 GCA_003644275.1 Planctomycetota bacterium | reverse complement strand
TCGGGCTCGGGCGGCGTGTGCGTCACCGACGACCACTGCGAGCACTGGCGCGTCTCGTCGAACGGCCTGCCCGACGCGCCCTGCACCGCGATAGCGCTCGACCCGAAGAGCCCGAAGGACGAGCGCACCCTCTACGCGGCGGTGTACGGGCGCGGCGTGTACAAGTCGGAGGACGACGGCAAGAGCTGGAAGGCCGTCAACAACGGGCTGCCGCTCCAGAGGAACGACCACGTCTTCCTGGTGAAGGTGCATCCGGACGGCACGGTGTTCTGCTGCATAACGGGACGGCGCGTCGGCCCGCGCAACAGCCTTTCCTTCCCCGAGCCCGGCGGGTTGTTCCGCTCGAAGGACGGGGGCGCGAGCTGGGAGGACATCACGGCGGACCTCTCGCTCCACTGGCCCGGCGGCTTCGATTTCGATCCCCGCGATTCGGACGTGATATATCTCGCCGCCGCCACCATCCCGCACGGCCCGGAAGGGGGGCTCTACAGGACGACGGACGGGGGCAAGCGCTGGAAGCGCCTTCTGGCGGACCGCGATTTCGTGGGGCGCGGCGGGCCGTCCTACGTGCACGGGCGTTTCGTCGCGGTGAACCCGCGGCGGCCGGAGCAGGTGTTCTTCTCCACGGGCGCGCACGGCCTGTGGCTCTCCACCGACGGCGGCGGGCACTGGAAGCAGTCGGAGCGCATCCCCTTCGCGGCGATCAACAGGGTGTGCTTCCATCCCACGGAGAAGGACCTGGTGTACGTCACCACCTTCGGCGGCGGCGTGTTCAAGATGGGGACGCGCTGACCCACCGGCCGCTCCCCCGCGCGGAAAGGCAGGGGAGGGCGGGCGGCGCGGAGGGGAATCTCAGCGGGCCAGCCTGAATATGCGCACCAAGTTCTTGAACAGGACGCATCCCTCGGGGCAATCGTCCTCCCAGCCGCGCTCTATGTGGCACTGGAAGGTGTACCACGGCTTGCCCTTGTAGCGGAACACCTGGCACTTGATGGTGTCGGACGACGCCAGCAGCACCGCCTTCGACGGCGGCCGGTCCACCATGTAGTTGTGCGACTCCGAGGCGTAGAAGAAGGGAAGGCGCGGCAGGCCGCGGAAGAGCGGGTCGTCCTTCACCACCTTGATCCTGAACGTCCCCCATTCCTTGCCGGACACCACCCGCGAGCCGTGGAAACGCGCGAACCACTGGTGCCCAAGGCATATCCCCACCACCGGCAGACCGGACCGGGCCGCCACCCGCAGCGCGGCGCCCACCTTCGTCCTGTCCGGCTTGTTCAGCTCGCGCGACGAAGGCGAAAGCACTATCAGCGACGGATCCGCCTTCTTCAGCGCCTCCGCGGTGAACTCCGTGAAGTGCAGGTGCTCCACCGACGGAAAGCCCAACACCGTGGCGAGCCTCATTATGTTCGGCCAGCCGAGCGAGCCGTCCTTGCGGGGGGCGTCGCGCATCATGTCGAGCACCAGCGCGGGCTTCTCCGGCCGTCGCGCGAAGCCGGACTTCTCCACCTTCACCCCCGTGAGCCGCGCCGCGCCCGTCCCCGTCACCGCTATGGCTATGCAGTAGTCCTTCCCCCACGTACCGGCGTGGAGCGTCACGGAGGCCGTCCGCGTCCGCCCCGGCTTCACGCGCGGGAAGAAGTCCAGGTCCACGTGGAAGCGGTCCTTCGCCGGACGCAAACAGGCGAACAGCACCGGCGAGCCCAACTCCACCGTCCACGTGAGCGTCACCGTAACCACCCGGAAGGGCTTCAGGCGGAAAGACGAGGACAGCAGCTCCCCGCGCGCCTTGGGGGAGGCGGCCATGAGTATCGCGCCCTTGCCAGAATGAGGGGCCAGCACCGCCGCGCCCTGCTTGCGGAGCTTGAACAGCCAGCCCTTCACCGGCTGTTCGGGATCGGACACGGTGCGGAAGGTGGGATTCGCAATCCTTACGGTCTTGCTCAGGAAGACCTCGGCGGGAGCGGACGGCGGCCTGAAGAGGGAAAACAGGCCAACCGCGAAAAAAGTCGTCAAAAGGATTGCGAAAGTCCAGCGCTTCGATACAATGCCGTTCATGCGGGCGAGTATACGCCTTTTGAAAAGACGTGCCACCGCCCGCGGAATCTGACGGGCCAGTCAACGGAGCGCGATATGCAGGAAAGAAAACCCGGTATGTGGACTTGGCTTCTGCAGCGCCTCACGGCGCTGTACATCTTCTTCGGGCTCGTGGTGCATTTCTACCTGCACCACTTCCTCATGAAGCCCGGCAACGAGGCGGTGACGGGCGAGCGCTTCTTCACCGCCCAGCAGATAGCGGATCGCCTCTCCAGCGGCAAGCCCATGCTCGGCTTCTCCGCCACGGGCTGGGCGGTCTTCTACCTGCTTCTGCTGTTCTCCTGCGCCTACCACGGTTTCTTCGGCGTGGTGAAGGTGGTGGAGGACCACGTCACCGATCCGAAGGTGGTGAAGGCGATGAACTGGGCGGCGTGGCTGCTCACGGCGCTGATGATGGCGGTGGGCATAGCGGTGTACCGCTCGCTCGCCGGGGGCTCGCTGTTCACGCTGGCGCAGGGAGGTATGTGAGATGATCCGGATAGCGAAAGGCTGGCTCAGGGAGACCTCGCTCAACTTCAACCCCGAGATGCTCTCGTTCCTGGCGCACCGCATAACGGGGCTGGGGGTGGTGCTGTTCCTGTTCGGACACATGTTCTCGCTGGGCACGAGGATGCTCGGCCCCGATGCCTTCAACAGGACCATGCGGGCCTACGATTCGCCCTTGTTCCACTTCTTCGAGTGGGCCCTTTTCATCGCCTGCGTGTTCCACGGGCTGAACGGGCTGAGGATAATCGCGGTGGACATGCTGTCGCTGACGAGGAAGCAGCGCGAGCTCACGTTCTGGGTGGTTGCGGTCACCGCGGTGCTCGCGGCCGCGGCCATGCTGTTCTTCTTTCCCACGGTGAGGGACGCCGTAACGTTCTGATAGGAAGGAGCGAGAGGTGAAGTATCATCAGGTGGTAGTCGTCGGAGCGGGCCTCGCCGGGCTCAGGGCGGCGGTGGAGTGCAACATGCACAACGTGAAGGTCGCCGTCGTGTCGAAGGTCCATCCCCTCCGCTCGCACTCGCTGGCCGCGCAGGGCGGAATAAACGCGAGCCTCGGAAACAACCTCCGCGGCGAGAAGGACAGTTGGGAGAAGCACGCGTTCGACACCGTGAAGGGTTCCGACTACCTCGCGGACCAGGACGCCGTCTGCCGGTTCACCAAGGACGCCCCCGCCCGCATATACGAGATGGATCACTGGGGCTGTCCCTTCACGCGCAACGACCGCGGCACGATAGCCCAGCGTCCCTTCGGCGGGGCGGGCTTCCCCCGCACCTGCTACGCCGCCGACAAGACCGGCCACGTGCTGCTCCACACCCTCTACGAGAAGGCGGTGCAGTTCGAGCTCAACTCCGAGCGCGGCGAGTTCACCTTCTACGACGAGTGCTTCGTGGTGGGCCTGCTCATCGAGGACGGCCGCGTA
>QNBY01000213.1 GCA_003644275.1 Planctomycetota bacterium | reverse complement strand
GGTCATCTCCTCCGCCACCGCCAGCACCTCTTGTCCCTCCGCCCGCTCCTGCGCTTGGTCGGCGACCTCCGGCGGGACTTGCCGCTCCAGGCGGGCGATGAATTGGGCGACGCTCCGCTGTGTGACCGTATCTGTCGCCGGGTGGTGGATGACGAGGTAGGCCAGTTCCAACGCCCGCGCCATGTCCCCGCGCTGCGCCCGCAGCAGCGCGACATCGGCCAGGGAGTCCAGAGCCATCGGCACCGAGGGGATTTCGCTTGCCAGGGATAACGCTGCGCTCAGGTGGGAGGCCGCCGTCTCCTCATCCCCCATCTCGCGGGCCGCCCGCGCGAGGTTGTTCAGCGCGATGACGATTCCCAGCCGGTTGCCCACTTCCCGCCGCAGGGTCAGGCTCTCGCTCAGGACACGCCGCGCTTCCTCGTAATCTTTTTTCTCCATCAGGACCACGCCCAGGTTGCCCAGGGTCATCGCCTCTCCCCAACGGTCGCCCAGTTCGCGGAAGAGGGCCAGTCCCTCTCGGTAGCGGCGGATCGCTTCCTCGTATTCCTCCTGACCGTGAGCGACGAGGCCCAGGGAGAGTACCGCTCGTGCTTCCTCCGTCTTGAATCCCCGTTCTCGGCAGATGCGCAGGCTTTCTCTGGTGAGGCGGCGGGCTTTGTCGTGCTCTCCCAGGATTCGATGGGTGAGGGCCAGGTTGTTGAGCAGCACTGCTTCCATTCGCCGGTCGCCGACGGCGGAGAAGAGGCCCAGGCTTTTCTCGAACAGGCGACAAGCCACGCGGTAGTTTCCGTCTTCCTCGTTGAACAGGATGGCGAGGTTGTTCAGGACGAGGGCTTGTTCCCATTTGTCGCCGGTCTCCTCGGCGAGACGGAGGCTTTCCTCGAAGGTGGCGCGGGCTTCGTTGTGTTGCCCCAGGGCGTAGAGCATGATGCCCCGGCGGGTCAAGCAGATGCATAGGGTCGCCCGCGCCCCGTCTTCGCCCCGTTCCACTGCCCGGCGCAGCACGGCGACGGCCTCCGTCGCCGCTTGGGCTCCTTCCCGAAACCGGCTGCGCCGTTTGTAGAAGTCGGACAGGACAGGGAGCATTGCGCCGAGGGCCTGCCAGTCGTCACGCTCAACCGCCCGGCGGTACGCCGCCTGGATGTTTTCCAGTTCTCGCTCGATGGCAGCCAGGGGAAAGGCTCTCTTCCCCTGACGCACGTCCGACCACAGTCGCCGGAGCATGGTCGCGTAGTATTCGCCGTGCCGCGCCCGTGTCTCTTCCCACTCCTCTTTTGCTTCCAGCAGGCGTTCCTCGGCGTACTGACGCAGCACTTCCAACATCTCGTAGCGGCCATCGGGCCCGCGTCGCAGAAGGGATTTGGCTTTCAGTGCTTTCAGCCGGGCCGGTGTAGCGGCGGTTATCTCCTGGGCGGCTTCCTCCTCGAATCCGCCCCGGAAGACGGACAGGCGGCGGAAGGCGGTCTGTTCATCGGGGGAGAGGAGCCGCCAGGAGTAGTCGAAGGCGGCCTGCAAACTGCGATGGCGTGCCGGGGTGTCCTGCATTGGCGAGTGGAGGAAGGCCAGGGCACGGTCTATGCCGGTGGCGATTTCGTCGGCGGTGTGTTCGCCCAGGAGGGCGGCGGCCAACTCGATGCCCAGGGGGAGTCCTTCCACCGTCCGGCAGATGTGCGTCACCGCTGCCATCTCCTTCTCCGGCGCGAATCCCGGTCTGACCCGCCGCGCTTGCCGGATGAACAGCCGCACTCCGTCGAAACGTCCCGGCTGCCGGGTGGTCTCGTCGGGGACGGGGAGGCCGCGCACCTCGAACAGCCACTCCCAGCGGGAGCGCAGTTGTTCCCGCGATGTGACCAGCAGTTTGACCTCCGGGGCCGTTTCGAGCAGTTTCGCCAGGAGGGGGACGCCGTCCAGCAGGTGCTCGAAGTTGTCCAGCACCAGGAGTGACTCTTTCTCCCGCAGGAAGTCGAATAGACGGGCGGTGGGTTCTCCCGTGCCTTGCAGGGGGATGTGGAGTGCCTCGGCGATGGCGTAGGGGAGACGGAGGGAAGCGGGTGGGGACACGGTCGCCAGGGGGATGAAGTAGACGCCGTGCAGGAAGGCGTTCCGCAGGCGGGCAGCGACTTCCAGGGCCAGCCGTGTTTTGCCGACGCCGCCGGGCCCCCACAGCGTCAGCAGGCGGCAGTCGTGGTTAGCCAGCCGCCGGATGATGCCCCGCAGTTCCCCTTTCCGCCCGACGAAGGGGGTGGGTTGCGGCGGCAGCGGTAGCGGAGGTGTTCCGCGAGAGGCCCGAATCCGCTCGTAGAGGGAGGTCGTTTCCGCCGTTGGCTTCACTCCCAGTCCGGCGGCGAGGGTGCGGCGGCATTGTTCGTATCGGGTCAGGGCGGCCTCCCGCTGGCCGGTGTGGGCCAGGAGCCACATCAGTTGCCGGTGGATGTCTTCCCGCCAGGGGTTCATCTCCAAGAGACGCTCGGCGTACCGGATGGCGGGACGGTACTCACCTCTCCGGGTGTGGCGGGCTATGAGGTGGTGCAGGGCCTCCGCCGCCAGCGTTTGGAAGCGGGCTCTGTTTATCAGCACCCATTCCTCGAAGCCGGGTGCGCCGCGCACGTAGAGCCCGCTCAGGAAGTCGCCCCGGTATAACTCCACCGCTCGGCGCAGGTTGCGGAAGGGGGTGTGTTTGCCGCTCAACAACTGCTCGAACTCCTCCACGTCCAGCCGGTGGGGGGAGTCTCGGTTGAAGGCCACCGTTTGCCTGGTGGTGAGCAGGTGTTCTCCCACCAGCCGTCGCAGGTTGCTGACGGCTTGGCGCAGGTTGACGAGGGCGGCTTCCTCCGGCTTTTCCCCCCACAGGAGACCGGCCAGGGCCGGGCGGGGGTGTGGGCGGCCCGTGACCGCCAGGTAGCACAACAACGCCTGGGCTTTGGCCGAGACGAAACCCGTCACCGGCTCGTCGCCCAGGGCGATCTCGATGTTCCCCAGGAGGCGGAGGTGCAGTGTTTTGTCCATGTCTCTCCTCTGGCGATTTGCACCACGTTGCGCTCGATGCCCGTGCCCGCCGTCCACGAATTTTCACGAATGCACGCATGGGGCGCCACGCGGTGCGTGTATTCGTGCCCTACGTTTACCCCTTGCCGTCGGCATAATTCACGGAAAATTCACGTTCGCCGGTAAAATATCAAGTGGAATGGTACCCCATTTGGTGGAAATGTGCAAGCCGGGGTGAGCTGGGTGATGTTCCTACAAAGCAATACTGCCATTTTTACGCCGAGGGCGCAGAGGAGGGGCGTAGACGCGCAGAGATTTCATCCTGTTTTTTGCAGAAACTCCGCGTTTTCTGCGTCTTCTCCGCAAATCTCTGCGTAAAATATGGCGCAACAAAGGCATGAGCGGCTACCAACCGCGTGACCACGATTTACTGCACACCTACCCCACGCTTTCTTTAATGCGAATAGGAGGTAAAATATGTTCACAGTGTTAAAACTCCGCAGGGTTATTCATCCTATTG
>QNBY01000212.1 GCA_003644275.1 Planctomycetota bacterium | reverse complement strand
TGGTACATCTCCACGTCGGCCAGGTAGCGGAGCTTGTAGCCTTTTTCCTTTATGCGGTAGCAGTAGTCTATGTCCTCGAACTGGACGGGGTGGTAGGCCATGTCGAGCTCACCAACCGCCCTGACGACGTGCGCGGGGAACACTATGCAGGCGGAGATGAGGCACTGCACGTCGCGGCTCACGCAGAATTCGGGCGAGTCGGCGGGCTCGCCCCTGCCGCGGAAGTTGACGCGGCCGGTGGGGGAGACCTCGCAGCCCGCGCACTGGATGATATAGGGCTTCGTGGGATAGATGAGCTTTGGCCCCACCGCGCCGTAGAAGGGATTGGCCTTCAGGAAGTCCACGAGCTTGCGGAGCCAGCTCCGCCGGCGCACCACCACGTCGTTGTCCATGAAGGCGATGAAGTCGCCGCGGGCGTATGGAAGGGCCTTGTTGCGGCCGCGCACGGCGCCCACGTTCTCGGAGAAGGTGAGCAGCCGGGCCGGTATGCCGCGGAAGAGGCATTCGTTCAAGAATACGCTGAGGCCTTCCTTGAGGGCGGCCTCGCGCGAGCCGTTGTCCACGAGGACGAGTTCGAAGCGTATGCCGGTGGTGTGCAGCAGGCTGTAGAGGCAGCGGCGGGTGTGCTCCCACTTGTCGTGCATGAGGATGATGACGGACGCCTCGGGCCTCGGGGCGTGGGAGCGGCGGGACAGGCCCTCGAAGAAGCCGAGTATCCTGTTGGATGCCTTCTCGCCGAGCATTCCTTCCACGCGCTTGAGCGCCTTGCGGACGGCGAGGAGCGCTTCCTCTCCCTCGGGCGAACGCGCGGGCAGGGAGAGGCGCGCCCTGGCGTTTTCAATGCTCAGGGGATCGGCGCGCAGCTCGTCCGGCAGGAGATAGGCCCAGGCTTCCTTGTCCCATCGGGAGAGAAAGTCGCGGGCGCGCTCGTAGTCGTCGGGGGCCACGAGGAGTTTCCAGAGCTGATAGCCTGCGATCATCTCCCCCTCGACGGCGGCGGGCAGTTCGAGTTCGGTCCAGAGTTCGACGCCCAGCATACGGGCGGTGCCCTCTTCGAAGAAATACGCTACCGTCCTAAGGTCGTCCATGACTTCCCCTCGAAAGAGACCTCAACGCCCGCGAGAGGGCGGGAAGACATGCGGCCCTCTCCGCAAGCAGGAGGAGGCAGAAGAGCAGGCCCAGGAAGGGAAGGAGCGAACGCCTGCCGGGAAGGTCCCTTTCCGGGCGCAACGGACCGGAGCCGTAGCGCCCGCCCAGAGCGGACGCCAGCGCCTCGAGCGCCTGGGGCTCGAAAGCGCCCGCCGCCCGTTCGCCCGCTCCCGCGGGCGCGAGCGGAAAGGCTCCGGCCTCCTTGCCGTCCACCTCCAGCACGGCGGTCACGGCCTCCGGAATCGAGAGGCCGACCAGCCTGCAACGATAACGCCCGGCGGCATACGAAAGGAGTTTTACGCGTTTCTCTCCGTTGGGCAAGCGAAGTCGAGCGAATACTTTTCGGCCAAGCGCCGGCGAGCCGTCGGGCTCGGTGAGAAGGGCCGTGAGGATGAGCGCTTCGCCCCTTTCCTCCAGCGAGAGGGAGGCGCGGGCGAGGCGGGAGGTGTCGAAGGTCCAGTCCAGCAGGGCCTTCAGGAAATCGGCCCCCGCCCCTTTCCTCCAGGCGGGTGACCAGCCCAGGGAGGAGGCGAAGGCCGCGCAACGGCCCGCCCCGTGGATGCGGCCGGCCGCAAGGGGGAGGCCGAGCGGACGGCAGGAAGCGAACAGTGGGCAATCCTCCGCGAGCTTCACGGCCGCCACGGCCCCCACGGGAGGAACCGAGCCTTCCAGCCCCAGAGAGGCGGAGGCGGCCGGAGCGAGCGACACGGAGAACGGCCCCTTCTTCACGCGCTCGCCCTTGAGCTGGTCCAACATGCGGCGGAAACGGCGGGGGAAGTCCGCCCAGTCGTTCTCGCCGAACACGGTGAGCGAGGCCCGCGCGGCCTCCCGTATTTCCTCCATGACGCGCCTGTTCACCTTCCCCACGGCGACGAGGTGCACTTTCACGCCCGCCGCGGCCAGCGCCCGGAAAGTTTCGAGGTAGTTTCCGGGGACGGTCTCGCCGTCGTGGAAGACCACGAGGTGCCTCACGTCGGCGCCTTCCGCCTTCAGCATCTCCGCCGCCTTCTCCAGCGCGGCGGAGAGGTCGGTGCCCCCCTCGGCGCGGAGGGCGGCCACCTTCCGCTGGGCCTCCAAGCGTTCATCCGGCGAGCGCAGGGAGGTGAGGGGAAAGAGCAGGTGAGGGCGGGCGTCGAAGGCGACGCACCCTATCCTCGCGGCGGGACCGGCGAGCTCCATGGAGGCGATGACGGCGTTCTTCAGGAGCTGGAAGCAGGTCAGGCCGCTGCCGGGAGCGGGGCGGTCGAGGCTGCCGCTCTTGTCTATGAGCAGGAGTATGTCCACGCGCTTCCCGCCCGTCGGGTCGGGTTCGAGGGGGGATATCCGCTTCAGCCCGCCGCGCCTGTAGTCGTCGTCGAAGGCCGCGCTTCCCCCCGCTATGAACACGCCGCCGCCCAGTTTCACGAAGCGCTCGAGCCCCTCGGGGACCTCCGCGCCGGGAAGGTCCGCCAGGAGCACGCCGCTGTAGGAAAAAGGGTCGAAGCGGCCTATGGGCGTCTCCGCCCGCCCGCCGAGCAGCTCCAGCCAGCGGGCCCGTTCCTCGTCGTCGGGGCAGAAGACCGCCACCCTGGGGGGGCCGGTGACGAGCACGGTGCGCTCGAGATAGTCGTTGCCGGGGAAGGAGTCGGGCATCTCGGTCGTCACGCGGGCGAGGACGGTCCGCAGGCCGGGGGCGGAGAACCGCACGGGTATCGCCTTCTCCACCGCTCCCTTGTCCGTCTCGACGGAGACCGAGGCGAGGGTGCGGCCGTCGCAGAGGAGCTCCAGAGTGGCGCGGCCGGGGCGGTTGGAGCTTATCGTAACCCTCGCCGTTACGGACTCGCCCGCGGGGATTCTCTCGGGAAAGAGCAGGCCGGCGACGGCGGTGTCGTCCACCGTGACGGGCGGGAGCGCTCGCACCGCCACCTCCACCCCGGGCGGAGGGAGGGGCAGGGCGGAGCGGTCGAAGTCGCCGTCCGTGAACAGCACCACGAGGCCGGGTTCGCCCGCCGGTATGCGGAACCAGGCGGCCTTCAGGGCCGAAGCGAAATCGAACCCGCGTCCCGACGAGGCTCGGAAACGCAGGGCGGGCCTGCTTCCCCCGCGCAGGGAGACCGCCACCTCCCTGACCGAGGCGGAGAAGCCGAGCACGTCGGCCCGCACGGAGGAGGGGAGGGAGGCTATCTCGTCCGCCACCGTCCTGGAGAGGGCGGGGAGGTAGCCTGCCATGGATGGGGATTCGTCCACCAGGTACACCACGCGGGGGGAAGCGCCGGGCAGTATGGCGGAAGGGGCCGCCGCGGCCGCCGCCGCGGTGAGCAGAAGCAGTATCCTGAAGGGGAGGGCGAGGCGGGGAAGAAAGAAGCGCCTTCCCAACAGCAGAACCG
>QNBY01000211.1 GCA_003644275.1 Planctomycetota bacterium | reverse complement strand
GAAGGGGGGCCTCAGTCTCCGCGGCACGCCCTTCACCCGGAGGGCGTTTTCGGTTATGACGTCCCCGGTCCGGCCGTCGCCGCGGGTGGCGGCGTATTCGAGCTCGCCGTTCCGGTACAGCAGGGTGAGGGCGACGCCGTCCACCTTGGGTTCGACGACGTAGGGGTGGTCGTTCGTGCCCAGCAGCCTGGTGACGCGCTCGTCGAAGGCAATGAGTTCGTCCTCGTTGTAGGTGTTGTCGAGCGAGAGCATGGGCACTTCGTGCCGGACGGTGGGGAAGCGGCCCGCCGGCCTGCCGCCGACGCGGCGGGTGGGGGAATCGGGCGTTCGGAGGGAGGGGAAGCGTTCCTCCAGTTCGCGGAGCTCGCGCACGAGGGCGTCGTAGCGGTCGTCGGGTATCTCCGGGCGGGCTTCCTCGTAGTAGAGGCGGTTGTGGCGTTCTATCTCGCGCCTCAGTTCCTCGGCGCGCTTTCGAGCTTTTTCGAGTTCGTCTTTTTCCATGGCCTGCACGGGGGATATTTTATCCGGGCCGTTCGCGCCCTTCAAGCGAAAGGGGCCGCCCGTGAGGGGCGGCCCCGGAATCGTCACGGAGGGGAGAGGCTTCAGCGGAGGAAGGAGCGCGCCAGCGCCCTTAGCGCCTCGGAGCGCCTCATGGCCCTCGCGGTGGAGGGGGAGACGGCGTAGTAGGAGAAGACGAGGGCGGAGCCCAGCGAGCTCGCGGAGAGCGCGCCGTCGCGCACGTCGGTGAGCGCCCGCACGTCGGCGGCCGCGAGCGAGCCGAACGCGGCCGTGGCGATGAAGCATCCGCCGCCGCCACCGCCGGTGGGGGGCTCCGTCCCGCCGCCGTCGTCGCCGCCGTCGCCGCCGTCACCGCCGTTATCGCCGCCGCCCTCGTAGGGCTCGGCCTTGGCCTCGGCGAGCATGGGCACGCCGTCGTCGAAGAAGAGGCAGACGGGACGGCCGTCGTCCTTTATGCCGATGAAGGTGGGGCCGTCCGCCACCACGCCCTCGGCGACGACCGCGGTCTCCCACGAGCTGCCGTTGAAGCGGGCGAAGAATATCTTGTCCTCGCTGCGGTGGGTTACCTGCGGGAGCGAGCCCGGTCCGAGGGCTATGTCGCTGCCGTAGCCGCCGCCGAAGGTGGGATCGACGAGGGAGGTGGTCCAGTTGCCGAAGTAGTTCACGGCGACGAAGAGGCGCGAGCCGCGGTAGTCGGATATGTCGGCGTAGCTGATGAAAACGCCGCCGGAGGGATCCGCCGCCGCCTTGAGCTCGTGGCCCGCGTTGCCGCCCTCGGTGCCCTGCTCTATGTTCCAGGCGTCCCCTATGAAGGCGGCGCCGTAGAGGTAGATTCCCTTGCGGTAGAGCACCACCGGCATGCCGCCGATGGGATCGGTCACCGCGTCGAGGTCGCCGCGCGAGGCGGAGACGTCCACGAGGTTCTCCACCCACTGGCCGAGGGCCTCGTCGAAGACGCGCTCCACGAGGTCGCCGAAGATGCCCTTGCGGTAGAAGACGTGCACCCTGCCCGCGGCGTCCGTTACCAGGACGCTGCGGCAGCCCTCGCCGACTTCCTCGTCCAGCTCGATGGGTTCGGTGCTCGCGCCGTCGTAGTGGAGCAGGTACACCTTCTCGTCCGCCGTGACGAAGGTGACGTACACATCGGCGCCGTTCACTTCGAGGTCGAGGTTGGCCACTTCACCCATGCCGCTCAAGAGCACGGTGCGCGTCCAGTCGGTCTTGCTTTCCACGGTGGGGGCGAGAAGCACGACGCTGTCGGTGTTGTCGTCGTAGAGGCAGACGAGGGGAGCGCCGTCGATCATCACCATGTCGAGCGCCCGGCTGTTCATCTTGGGGCCGATGGGCTCGGCGGGATGCCAGTACTGCACCGGCAGGCCCGTGCGGGCGGTCCAGCGCCAGGTTATGGTGGTCCACTGCGTGATGACGAAGGAAGTGTGGGTTCCGTCCCCGTCGGGGAGGTCGCCCGTGCCCGTCCAGCCGTCGCAGAGGAAGAGGCCGCCGTCGAGCGAGCAGTCGGCGGTTACTGTCTCGCCCTCGTAGTACCAGTACTGGCCTACAGGGGGGCTCGTCACGCCCACGCCCTGCGGGTTCAGCACGTCGAAGCGGTACTGCGCGTGCCACTCGACGATCTGGTCTATGGGGGAGGAGAGGGTGAAGGTCACCTGGCGCGGGTTGTCCAGGGCGCGGGGGTAGTTCACTCCGGCTTCAGAATCGCTCCGCCACTCGGGGACGTAGCGGACGGTGTCGGTGTCCGGGGGATCGCCGAGTATGGCCGTCACCACCGCGCCCTTCTCGTACCAGCCGGAGGGATTGGGGACGAAGTCCACCGCGGCGGCTCCGGTGGTGCGGGCGCGGAGGTAGTATTCGGTCTTGAAGTCCGCGAACTCCCGGATGGGGCCGTTGAGCGTGACGGTCGCCTGGACGGGGCCGCCGTCGGAGGTGACGCTTCCGTCGCCGGTTCCCGTCCAGCCGCGGAAGGTGTAGCGCTCCCAGTCAGGATTGTCCGGCAGATCTACGTCTATCGTTACGGTGGTGCCCTCGTCGTACCAGCCGCCGCCCGTGGGCGTTCCGGCGTTGCTCTCCACTATGAGCTCGTACTCGAGCTGCCAGCTCCAGGTGATGGAGGTGGGGATGTTGATGGAGAAATCGCCGGTGGTGTTGCCCACGCCGTAGGTGAGCGCTCCGGTGCCGGTGTAGCCGGTGCAGCGGTAGCGCACGCCGATTCCGGCGTTCACGTACTGGGGCACGCTGGCGCGGATGACGGAGTCGGCGGCGTACCAGCCGGTAGTCGCTTCGGTGGAGCTGTAGAGGTCGTTGCGCACCTCGAAGAAGTACTCCAGCACCCAGTTGAAGCGCACGGTGGTGGGCTGGGTTATGTCGAACTGGCACTCCACGCGGTCGCTCTCGCCCAGCTCGGGGGAGGACCAGCCGGTGCAGCGGTAGCGGTTGTAGTTGTCTATGGGGTGGACCGCCTCGGCGGTTATCTGGATGCGTGTTCCCTCGCGGTAGTAGCCGCTGGCGTCGCCGGAGATGTAGGTGTTCTCGGAGAGGACGGTGAGGTAGTACTCCGCGGCGTAGTAGGCGGTGAGGGTAGTGGCGTCGGGGCTCTCGATGGAGGCGTCGTGGGTGCGTGCGCCGTCGTCCGACCAGTGGTCGAACACGCGGCGGCTGTCGGCCGTCTCCATCTGGTACTCGGGCACCGACACCTCATGGGGATCGAAGTAGTTCCAGGTGCCGGAATACTCGCCCACGTGGCGCACGCCGTCCACGTAGAGCTCGGCCGTGGAGCCCAGGTTGGTCCTGACGGTCACCTCGACGGGGTTGGTGAGCATGAAGGGGGGGGACTGATACCAGGTGCACCAGGCGCCGCCGTTCCAGGCGCGGGCGCCCAGGATGAAGTTGCGGGAGGCGAGGCCGAGGGCCGCGGTGTCGAAGGTTATGCTCCAGTTGCCGTCTCCCTGGTCGGTGGCGGAGCCTATCATGTTGAAGGTCTCGCCCCCGTCCAGCGAGTAGCCGAACTGCACCGCGGTGGGGGGATCGATGGTCTGG
>QNBY01000210.1 GCA_003644275.1 Planctomycetota bacterium | reverse complement strand
CGCCATGAAGGCGGTGAAGACGCCCACGCCGGTTATCACGGGGCCGAAGACCTCGGCTCCCTGGGCGGAGCCGAAGACGAAGAAGGTGCGGGCGACGAGATAGACGCCGGCCACGACCATGGTGGCGGCGTGGATGAGGGCGCTGACGGGGGTGGGGCCCTCCATGGCGTCCGGGAGCCAGACGTGGAGGGGGAACTGGGCGCTCTTGCCTATCGCGCCGCAGAATAGAAGCAGGCCGATGGGGATCACCCAGTGACCGAAGGAGGCCATGAAGTCGGGCTGGTCCATGAGGTGCCGCAGGGCGGTGAAGTCGAAGACCGAGGCGGCGTTGGAGACGTTCACGCCCAGGCCCTTCAGGGCGGCGAGAGCGCCGGAGTCGGTCATCCCGGCGAGGGCGGCGGAGCCGTAGTAGAGCAGGAGGAACAGGCCGATGAGGAAGCCCAGGTCGCCGAGCCTGGTGGTTATGAACGCCTTCTTGCCCGCCGAGGCGGCGCTGTGCTTGTCGAAGTAGAAGCCGATGAGGAAGTAGGAACAGAGGCCCACGCCCTCCCATGCGGCGAACAGCAACAGGAAGTTGGAGGCGAGCACGAGGGTGAGCATGGCCGCGGTGAAGAGCGCGAGAAAGGCGAAGAACCGCCCGAAGTGCTCGTGGCCCTCCATGTAGCCGAAGGAGTAGATGTGCACCATGAGGCTCACGAAGGTTACGATGAGGGCCATGGAGGTGGAGAGCGCGTCCACCGTCACGCCGAGGGTGAAGCCGAAGTTGCCGGTGGAGAACCAGAGGCGCTGTGTGGTTATGCCGTCGGGGCCGTAGTCGCCGAAGAAGAGCCAGGCCGCTATGACGGTGGAGACGGCGAGCATGGCGGTGGAGAGAACCGAGAGGGTGCGGGGCGCGAGGCTTCCCCAGAAGATGAGGACGAGGAAGCTCACGAGCGGCAGGGCGGGGATCAGGATTGCTGCGTACTCTACAGGCATGGCCTTATCCCTTCAAGGTATCCGCGGATTCCGGTTCGACGGAGCCGAAGCGCCGCGCCAGAGCGATGATGAGAGCGAGGCCCACCGCCGCCTCGGCGACCGCCAGAGCCATGACGAACAGCGCGAGAACCTGTCCGTCCAGAGCGCCCACGCAGGGCTCGGAGTAGCGGTTGAAGGCGACGATGTTCAGGTTCGCGCTGTTGAGCATGAGCTCGATGCCGATGAGCACTCCGATGGCGTTCCGCCTGGCGATGACCATGTACACGCCGAAGCCGAACAGGATGGAGGAAAGCACGAGGACGTTCGTAAGCTGGGACGTCACTTCTCAGTCCTCCCTCTTGCGGGCGGTTACGAGCGCCCCGATGAGCGCCGCGAGCAGGGCGAGAGACAGGAGCTCGAACGGGACGAGGTAGTCCTTGAACAGCAGGTCGGAGAAGAAGGCGAAGAGCCGCGGGTAGCCGGAGGCGTCGGGGCCGAGTGGGGTGGAGCCGGGCGGGGCGGCGTCCCAGTCGAGGCGGTAGCGCCAGAACAGATAGACGAGCGAGGCGGCGAGCAGCACGGTGCCCGCGGCGGCGATGTAGGACCACCGGACGAAGGGGCCGCGCTTCTCTTCCTCGTGCACGGGGGTGAGCATTATGCCGAACACGATGAGCACGGCCACGCCGCCCACGTAGAGGAGGAGCTGAAGCACCGCGAGGAACTCGGCGTCCAGCAGGAGGTATATCCCGGCGATGGCGCCCAGCACGACGAACAGGGCCAGCGCGCTGTGGAATACCCGCCTCGCGGTGGCGGAGTAGAACGCTCCGGCGAGCGCCACGAGCGCGAGCAGAAGGAATACGATGTTCTCGCCGCTCATTTAGTACCTCTTCAGGAGCTTGAGTATCTTCGAGAGGCCGAACCTGAGCTCGCTCTTGCGTTCGACGCTCTCCTCGTAACCCGCGTCCATGACCAGCGTCTTGGTGGGGCAGTTCTCGGTGCAGAGGCCGCAGAAGATGCACTGTTCGTTCTTTATGTCGAAGCGGACCACCTTCCGGCTGTAGTCGTCCTGTATCCTCGTCTCGATCTCGAGCGTGTTGTTGGGGCAGACGACGGCGCAGTAACGGCAGCCGGTGCAGACCTCGGAGTTGCACATGAGGCAGCGCCACGCCTCCCGGACGGCCTGTTCCTCGTCGAAGCCCAGCTCCACCTCGCGGAAGCCCTTGAGCCTTTCCTCCACCGGCAGGCGCGGCATCCTCGTGCGTATCTGGCGCACCCTCTTGTAGACCTCGAAATCGAGCGGCTTGTACATGGACATCGGTCGTTCTCCTAGCCGTTCTTGGGCTTGCGCGCGAGCAGGTATTCCGCCATGTGCTGCGAGGCGAAGCGCGCCTGTCCTATGGCCGAAATAACCGTCCAGGGGCCGATGACGCCGTCGCCGGCCGCGAAGACGCCCTCGACGGGGGTCATGTAGCGATCGTCCACCACCAGGGTCTTGTTGCGCTTGTACTCGAAACCGTACTTCTCGGGGAGGAAGCCGTAGTCGCAGGTGCGGGAGATGGCGGTGAGGATGGTGTCCACCGGCAGGACGAAGTTGGGCTCGCCGGATGGGACGGGCCTGGGCCTTCCGCTGGCGTCGCGCTCGCCGAGCTTCATCTTCTGGAGCTCGAGGCCGACGACCTTGCCGTTCTCCCCCACCACGCGCACCGGACTGACGAGCTCGAGGAGCTTGCAGCCCTCGCCGACGGCGTCGGCTATCTCGTGTTCGGGCGCGGGGGCGAATTCCTTGGTGCGGCGATAGACGAAGGTGACTTCCTCGCCGCCCATGCGGAGCGCGACGCGGGCGCAGTCCATGGCGGTGAGGCCGAGGCCCACGACGGCCACGCGCTTACCCACCTTTTGGCCCCTTCCGAGGCAGACTTCCTCGAGGTAGTGCTCGCCGCCGTAGACGCCCTCGAGGTCCTCGCCCTCTATGCCCATCTTGAGGGGGACTATGGCCCCGGTGGCCACCATGACGGCGTCGTGCTTCTCGTATATCTCGTCGAAGGATATGTCCTTGCCCACCTCGCAGTTGAGGACGACCTCGACGCCGTAGCGGAGGACGGTCTCGTTCTCGGCGTTGAGCACGTCGCGGGGGAGGCGGTGGGGCGGTATGCCGACGGCGAGATAGCCGCCGATGACGGGGAGCTTCTCGTACACCGTCACCCTGAAGCCCCAGCGGGCCATTATGTAGGCGCAGGTCATGCCCGCGGGCCCGGCTCCGATTACGCCGACGTGGTAGCGCTCGGCGCCCTGGAGCTTCTCCACCTTGGGGTTCCAGTCGTCGGGGGGGATCTCGTTCTTGCGGGCCCAGTCGGCGAGGAAGCGCTTGAGCTGGCAGATGGCGAGGGGCTCGCCTTCCTCGCCCATGCGGCAGGCGTCCTCGCAGGGGTGGGTGCAGACGCGGCCGAGCACGCCGGGGTAGCTCATGGTGAGGCGGGATATCTGCAGGCCGAGCAGGTACTGGCGCTGCATAATGGCACGTCTGGAGTCGCGCGCGCGCTGGGGGTTGGGGCAGGCCGCCCGGCAGGGGGGCATACGGCCCGCGGCGTCGGTTATCTCGTATGCCTGCTCCCAGGTGAGTT
>QNBY01000209.1 GCA_003644275.1 Planctomycetota bacterium | reverse complement strand
CTTTTCCTTGAGGGTGCGGTCGGTGAGGAGGGCGGCCACGATGCCGTCGCCGGTGCGGGTGAGTTCGACGGTGCGCTTGATGCTCGCGAGTATCTCCTCGATGTCGCGGCGGGCCTGGAGGACAGTGAGGCGCAGTTCCTCGGCCACCTTCTCGGCCTTGGAGATGACCTTGGCGGCGTCGGTGTCGCCGAGCTTGCGGAGGGAGGCTATCAGGTCGTTCAGGCGGTCGGGGATCTTGGCGAACTTGTCGAGCGCCTCGTCTATCTTCTTGAATCGCTCGGGGTCGTTTATGCGGGCGGCGAAGGAGCGGAGCTCGTCGCGGAAGAGGGCGACGGTTTCCTTCGCTTCCTTCCGTATTTCATCGAGGCGGGAGGCGAACTCCTCGACGGAGCGGGAGATGCGGGAGGCGTTCTCGATGGTTACGCGGAGGTTCTCCCTGTTCTCCCCGATGACGGAGCGCAGGTCGGACAGGAGGCTGTCGGCGTTGGCGGAGGCGTTGGTGACGTTCTCCACGATCTTGCGGAAGTCGTTCTGGAACTTGGGGTCGGAGATTATCTTGTTCACGTTGTCTATGGCGTCCTTGAGGGAGTCCACGATGGGGGGGACCATCTTCAGCGCCTCGTCGAGGCTCTTTGGGGTGGTTCCCTTCTTGGGGAGCGTCTCTCCGGGGGCGAGGTAGGCCTTGGTGACGCCGGGGGTTATCTCGAGGAAGCGCTCGCCGAGGAGGCTGTCAGAGGTTATGGCCGCCTCGGAGTCGGTGTTTATCTGGTAGCCGCGCTCCACCTGGAGGACCATTTCTATGTAGGTCTTCCGGTTGGGGGCGACCTTGAAGGCTATGTCCTCCACCTTCCCTATCTCGACGCCCGCCATTCTGACGGGAGCGCCCTTCTTGAGGCCGGCGGCGGAGTCGAAGCGCACCTTGATGAGGTAGTAGTCGCGGAGGAACTGGAGGCCGCCGGAGAAGACGATGAGCCCGGCGAGGATGATGAGCCCTATGACCACCGCCAGGCCGGTCCTGAACTCGAGTTTTCTCTCGTCCATCATCATCGTTCACCTCCCGGCCTTCCGGCCGTCCGTGATGGGGCCGCGCGCCTCGCCGCGCACGAACTGGCGCACCACGGGGTCGTCGCTGTTCATTATCTCGTCGGGGGAGCCGTCCGCTATGAAACGGCCCTCGTAGAGCATGACGATCCTGTCCGCTATCTTGGCGGCGCTCTTCATGTCGTGCGTAACGGAGACGCTGGTCACGCCGAGTTTCTCGTTGGTCTCGATGATGAGCTCGTTGATGACGTCGGACATGATGGGGTCGAGGCCGGTGGTGGGCTCGTCGTAGAGGATGACCTCCGGGTTCATGGCGATGGCGCGGGCGAGGGCGACGCGCTTTCTCATGCCGCCGGAGAGCTCGGCGGGCATCTTGAACTCGGAGCCCTCGAGGCCCACCATGGCGAGCTTCTCGCGAGCTATGTCAAGGGCCTCGGCGGGGGCGCACATACCGTGCTCGATCATGCCGAAGGTGATGTTCTCCCATACGGGGAGGGAGTCGAAGAGGGCGGCGTTCTGGAAGAGCATCCCTATCCTGACGCGGTGGCGGGGCATCTTGAGCTCGGGCGTCCAGGTGATGTCCTCGCCGTCGAATATCACCTTCCCCTTGTCGGGCCAGAGGAGGCCGCAGATGTGCTTGAGGGTGACGCTCTTGCCGCTGCCGGAGCCGCCGATGATGACCACGGACTCGCCCTTCTCTATGCGGAGGTCCGCGCCGCGGAGCACCTGCTGGCTCCCGAAGGACTTGTGCACGTCTATGAGCTCTATCATCGCGCGCGCCATGGCCTACTCGAAGAAGATGATGTAGATGGTGTTCAGCAGGATGGTGAGGAAGAGGTTGAGCATGAGGATGGCCACGAACGAGGCGACGGTGCTCGAAGTGGTGGCCCTTCCCACGCCCTCGGCCCCGCCCTCGGTGTAGAAGCCCTTGTAGCAGCTTATGATGCCCACCGCGGCCCCGAAGAACAGGGCCTTCACCAGGCCGGCCACGATGTCGTAGGTGGTGACGTACGCCAGGGTGTTCTGCCAGTAGTAGTGGCTGTTCACGCCGTAGCCGAGCACCGCGACGGACCAGCCGCCTATTATGCCCACGAAGTCGGAATAGAGGGTGAGTATGGGGGTGAGCAGGGTGGCGGCGAGGAAGCGGGGCAGCACGAGGTACTTTATGGGGTCGAGGCCGAGTGTCTTTATGGCGTCTATCTGCTCGGTCACGGCCATGGTTCCCAGCTCGGCGGTGATGGCCGCGCCCACCCGCCCGGCGAGCATGACCGCGGTGAGGACGGGGCCGAGCTGCTGGACCACGGCGGTGAAGACGACGGGGCCTATCATGGTCTCGATGCCGAGCTTGTTGAACTGGTAGTAGGTCTGGACTGTGAGCACCATGCCCGTGAAAGCGCCGGTGAGGGCCACCACGGGGATGGTGGCCACCCCGATCTGGTAGAACTGGGGGAGCATGATGCGGCGGGAGGGGAGCTTCCTGAATATCCAGTAGAAGGTGCGCCGCACCATCAGGGTGCAGCGCCCGGCGCCTCTCAGGCTCTCGACGAGGTCGGAGATGATTCCGCCATTCAATGTCACCGGCCTTCCGGGAGGTTCGCTCCCTCGTCTTCCGCGGTGGGGCCTTCCTCGCCCCCGCCGGCCGCGTCGGGTTCGGCCTCCGCTTCCTCCCTTCGGAAGGAGAGCTCGTCGCCGTCGGCCTCGATGACTATCTCGGGCGCGCCCTCGTAGCCGGAGGAGAGGAGGAATTCGGCCAGCGGGTCCTCGATGTAGCGCGAAATGGCCCTTCGCAGGGGCCTCGCGCCGTACTCGGGATTGAAGCCCTTCTCGATGAGGAACTCCCTCGCGCCGTCGGTGAGCACCAGCCTGATGCCGCGGTCCATGAGGCGTTCCTTCATGCGGGAGAGCTCGATGTCTATTATCTTCACGAGGTGTTCTTTTACAAGGGGGCGGAAGAAGACGATGTCGTCGAGGCGGTTGAGGAACTCGGGGCGGAACTCGCGGCGCACTTCCTCCATGAGGATGTTCTTCATCTCGGTGAAGTCGATGGTCTTCTCCGGCGAGCGGAAGCCGACGGAGAGCTGGCCCCTGATGAGGTCGGCCCCGATGTTGGAGGTCATTATCACTATGGCGTTTCGGAAGTCCACGTGGCGGCCGAAGGCGTCGGTGAGCCTGCCTTCCTCGAATATCTGGAGGAGGATGTTGAACACGTCGGGATGGGCCTTCTCGATCTCGTCGAGCAGCACGACGCAGTAGGGCCTGCGGCGGACCTTCTCGGTGAGCTGGCCGCCCTCCTCGTAGCCGACGTATCCCGGCGGGGCTCCCACGAGCCTGGAGACGGAGTACTTCTCCATGTACTCGGACATGTCGAGTTGGACGAGGGCCTGGGCCTCGCCGAAGAGGAACTCGGCGAGCGCGCGGGCGAGGAGGGTCTTGCCCACGCCGGTGGGGCCGAGGAAGAGGAAGCAGCCGACGGGCCTTCGGGGGTCCTTTATGCCGGTGCGGGAGCGGCGGACGGAGCGGGAGACGGTGGCGATGG
>QNBY01000208.1 GCA_003644275.1 Planctomycetota bacterium | reverse complement strand
GAGGTGCTTTCGGGTCTTGCTCTTCTCGGCGCGGAAGGTGGGGCCGAAGCAGTACACCTTTCCGAAGGCCATCGCGGCGGCCTCGTTGTAGAGCTGGCCGCTCTGGGTGAGGTAGGCCTTGCCGAGGTCGAAGTACTCGAGCTCGAAGAGGGTGGTGGTTCCCTCGCAGGCGGCGGGGGTGAGGATAGGGGCGTCCACGCGGATGAAGCCCCGGTCGTCGAGGTAGTCGCAGAGTGCGCGGGTTATCTCGGCGCGTATGCGGAGGATGGCGTTCTGGCGGGCGGAGCGGATCCACAGGTGGCGGTGCTTCATGAGGAAGCCGACGCCGTGTTCCTTGGGGCCGATGGGGTAGTCCTCGGCGGGGCTGACGAGGACGACGTTCGAGGCGGAGACCTCGACGCCGCCGGGGGCGCGCCTGTCCTCGCGGACGACGCCCTCCACGATCACGGAGGACTCGATGGGGATGTGGTCGCACATCTCGAAGACTTGGGGGTCCACGTCGCCCTTGAAGACAACGCACTGGACGAAGCCGGAGCCGTCCCTGAAACGCAGGAAATGGAGTTTGCCCTTCGAGGCCCTGTTGGCGAGCCAGCCCTTGAGGCGGACGGATTCGCCGACGTGCCGGTGAAGGTCTTCGATTCTCGCGTCTATCATTTCGCCACCTCCGAAGGGCAGGATTATAAGCGGATGTGGGGGAGGTTCAACGAGGAGGGGGGCCGTCGAGGAGGAAGGACGCATCTCCGTCCCGCACCAGCCAGCGGACGGGGAGCGGGAGGGGAAGGCCGCCCGCGAGGGGCGGGGAGAGGCAGCGGGCGGAAACGGGACCGCAACGGGCGCGGGCGCCCGCGACGGGCGGAGGAGCGAAGAGGCCGTCCGGGAGCGGCGCTTTCAGCGGGGAGAGGGGAAGAAGGAGAGAGGGCGGCGGGAGGCCGAGCCTCCGGGCTCGGGAGAGCAGGAGCGCGGGAGGGAGGTCGCCGGGGGCGAGCAGGACGCAGGCCCCGCCGCGGGAGACGGCCTCGGTGAAGGGAGAGGCGGAGAGAGCGAAGCGGCCCTCCGGGGGAGCGGGGCGGAAGACGGCGAGGCAGAGCACCGCCAGGGCGGCGAGGACGGCCAGGCGGGGGCGGAAGACGAGGAACGAGACCGCCGCAAAGAGGGCGCAGAGCCAGAGCAGCGCCAGCCAGACGGGCGGAGGAGCGAGGGCGGCCCACGAGCCCGGGAGGGCGGCGGCGAGGCCGCAAGCGAGGGCGAGGAGCTTCGCGGCGAACGCGGCCGGAGCGGCGAGGGGGAAGCCGAGCGCGGCGGTAGCGAACAGGAAGAGGACGGAAAGCAGCAGGAGGGCCAGCAGGGGAACGGTGACGAGCGAGGAGAGGAAGGCGAAGGGGGTTACCATGCCGAAGTGATACCAGACGAGGGGCGTGGTGAAGGTCCAGGCCCCGAAAGCGAGGGCGGCGGGCCGCGCGGCGGCGGCCGGGAGGCGGCGGTAAGGGGACCAGAACGGGCCGGGACGGGGGACGAGGCGGGCGAGGGGCAGGCCGAGAAGGAGGATGCCCGCGACGGCGGAGAATGAGAGCTGGAAGGAGGCGTCCCGGAGGGCGGAAGGAGAGAGCAGGACGATGACGAGGGCGGCGAGGCAGAGGGAGTTCAGCGGCGAGACGGGCCTGCCCGCCGAGACGGAGACGAGGACGGCGAGCACCATGAGGACGGCCCTCGAAGCGGGCGGGGCGAAGCCCACCAGGGCGAGCCAGGCGAGGGAGAGGAGGGCGGCGAGCCTCCAGCGGGCTCTCCGTTCGAGGAGGAGAAGGCGGCCGAGCAAGAGGGCCAGGAGGACCACCATACCGGCGTGCAGGCCGGAGACGGCGAGGAGGTGGGCGTTGCCGGAGCGGCGGAAGGCGGTCCGCCAGGTCGGGTCCAGGCCCGCGCGAGAGCCGAGGGAGACGGCGGCGGCGAGGCCCGCGGGGGCGGGAGGGAGCGAGGAGGCGAGGAGCGTCTCCAGGCGGAGGCGGAGGGCGGAAAGGGGAGAAGGCGGTAAGGTTCCGACGCAGACGGGCGGGGAGACGCAGCGGAGGAGCGGCCCGCGCTCGGAGGAAGCGAGGGAGAGCGCCCTCACCGTCGCCCTGACGGCGCAACCGGGAGGGAGAAAGCCCGTCGAGGAGGGATCGTAGAACAGGCGGGCCGGGAGTTCGATCTCGACGCCGCTCAGGCGCGCGCCGGGCGCGAGGGTGAGGCGGCCGGGAGCGAGAGGGGAGGATGAGGCGACGGTTCCCGCAAGCGAGTAGAGGGAAGAAGGGTCGAGGGAGGGGACGGGCGGCGGGGAGCGGCGCGCGGCGAGGGAGGCCGCGAGCAGGAAGAGAGCGAGCCAGGCGAGGGCGGTGGCGCTTCGGGCGGCGCGGTCGAGGAATCGCGGGGCGAGGAGGGGAACGGCCGCGCAGGGGAGGAGGGCGGCGACGGGCGAGAGCAGGAAGGCGGGGAGGAAGGGGGAAAGCAGGACGCCCGCGGAGGCGGCGAGCAACAGGCCTGCGGCCGGAAGGCGGCGGGCGGGGGCGGTCGTCGGCGCGGAAGGGCTCGGCGGAGGGTGGGGGCTCACCTCGCCGGAGATTATAGCGGTCGTTCAGGAAGGCGCATCAGCGGCCTATTTCGGTGCGGCTTCCCTCGCCCCTGTGCTCCCAGCGGCCGTTTTTCAGGAAGAACTCGCTCTTGCGCTCGCGGATGAGGAGCTTGCGGGAGGGGACGCGGATTATCACGTCGGGCTCGCCGGTCATGACTATCCTGTCGGCCTCCCAGACGGCGGAGGAGCAATCGGCCTCGATGCGGCGGCCGTCCGCGTCGGCGACGCGGACGGAGGTTTCGCCCCGCGCGGTGAAGCGGGCGAGTTCGCCCTTTTGGGAGAAGTCGAAGCGGAGGGAGAGGGAGTCCAGCTCCATGCCCTTCCAGCGCAGGGCGGCGGGCTTGCCCGAGGCGGAAAGGGAGGAGGGGAGGCGGTTTTCGGCGTCGGTGAGGAGGAGCATGTCCCGGGCGCGGACGCCGAGGGCTCCGAAACGGAGTTCGGAGCCGCCGGAGAAGGCGAAGGAATGGCGGTCGGGCTCGAAGCGGAAGGAGGCGGCGCGGACGTTGAGGCGGGAGGCGCGGAGCTCGTCGAGGGCGGGGGGCAGGATTGTGCGGCCGGGTTTGGTGTCGAAGAAGACGTCTATGTCAGCGCCATCGAGGACGAGGGCGTCCTTCTTCCTGGCGAGGGTGGAGCGGCCGGTGGAGGCGGCGAAGCCCTTTCCGGCGAGTTCGACGCGGGTTACGCCGGGGCCGGGGGAGAAGACGGCGGTGAAGTCGGGGCTGCCCGGGGGGGTGTCCATGCGGAGGGTCTCGCAGTGGACGGTGAAGCCCTCGCCGGGGATCCTGGCCCACACGTCGCCGGAGGCGGTTACGGAGGCTATCTCGGCGGAGCGCTCGTGGAAGGAGGCGTCGAGGCGGGCGCAGCGGAGCTCGAGGTCGGGCGTCTTCAGCACCAGGCGCGCGGCGGCCCGCTTGCGTGGGGGATCGGAGGGCGAGGCGGCGAGGGCGGAGAGGGAGCGCGGGGTGCGGTCGTCGTCGAGGAAG
>QNBY01000207.1 GCA_003644275.1 Planctomycetota bacterium | reverse complement strand
TTCTTCACCCACTCGGCCAACGGCGACTCCTATTCCGTGGCCGGTCTGGCCTATCCCCTCTTTTCCCTGGAGCCCGTGTCGAGCGGCGAGCCCCACCGCTGGCGGCGCGTCTCCTATTCCGCCTTCCGCGCCGCCGCCGAGCGCTGGCTCGAGACGTCCGCCCCGCCGGGCGAAGCCCGAAAAACGCGATAACATCCGTGGTCATGGAACCCGCAGCCGATACCCGTGAGAGCTGGGACTGCATAGTCGTCGGGGCGGGCCACGCCGGTTGCGAGGCCGCCGCGGCCGCCGCGCGGATGGGCCGCCGGACGTTGCTGCTCACCCTCTCGCTCGACGCTCTCGCCCATCTCTCCTGCAACCCCGCCGTGGGCGGCGTGGCGAAGGGACACGTCGTGCTCGAGGTGGACGCCCTGGGCGGGCTCATGGGAGAGGTCGCCGACGCCTCCGCCGTCCAGTACCGCCTGCTCAACCGCGGCAAGGGCCCCGCCGTCCGCGCCCCGCGCGCCCAATGCGACCGCGAGCGCTACCGCCTCGAGATGCGCCGCGCCCTGGAGAACGTCCCCGGCCTCCACATCCGCCAGGCGCACGTAACCGGCCTGCTCGCGGACGAGAACGGCGCCGCCGCGGGCGTAATCACCTCCACCGGCCTGCGCTTCCGCGCCCGCTCCGTCGTGCTCTGCACCGGCACCTTCCTGGACGGCCTGATCCACCTCGGCGACATCAGCTTCCCCGGCGGCCGCGCGGGCGAGCCCGCCGCCGTCGGCCTCACCGAGGCCTGCGAGCGCCTCGGCCTGAAGCACGGCCGCCTGAAGACCGGAACCCCTCCCCGCGTCTGGGGCTGGAGCCTCGACCTCTCCCGCATGACCGAGCAGCCCCCCGACGAGCGCCCCTTCTTCTTCTCCCGCCGCACCACCGCCCAGGCGCTCCCCTCGCGCTCCTGCTACCTCACGCGCACCAACCCCCGCACGCACGAGATACTCCGCTCCGCCTTCGACCGCGCCCCCCTCTTCACCGGCCGCATAACCGGCGAGGGCCCGCGCTACTGTCCCAGCATCGAGCTGAAGCTCGTCCGCTTCGCCGACCGCGACGGCCATCAGCTCTACCTCGAGCCCGAGGGCCTGCACACCTCCGAGTACTACGTCAACGGCTTCGCCACCTCGCTGCCCGAGGAAGTCCAGGAAGAGGCCCTGCGCACCGTGCCCGGCATGGAGAACGCCGTCCTCTCCCGCCCGGGCTACGCCATAGAATACGACTACTTCGAGCCCGTCCACCTTCGCCGCACCCTCGAGAGCCGCGTCGTCCCCCGCCTCTTCTTCGCGGGCCAGGTGAACGGCACCTCCGGCTACGAGGAAGCGGCGGGGCAGGGCATACTCGCGGGCATAAACGCCGCCCTCGCCGCCTCCGGCTCGGACGAACGCTTCGTCCTCGACCGCGCCGAGGCCTACATCGGCGTCATGGTGGACGACCTGGTGACCCGCGGCGTCGGCGAGCCCTACCGCCTCTTCACCTCCCGCGCGGAGTACCGCCTCCTGCTGCGCACGGACAACGTTTACCGCCGCCTCATGCCCTACGCGAGGAAGTTCGGCCTCGTCTCCGACGCCGACTACATCGAAATGGAGCGCCTCTGGCTCACCGTGGACGAGCTTCGCTCCATGCTGGCCTCGCGCTTCGAGGACGGCGTGCCGCTCCTGCGCCTGCTCAGGCGTCCCGGCGTCACGGCCGCCGAGGTGCTCGCCCGCCATCCCGCCCTGAAGGGCCGTTCCTTCGACGAGCGCGTCCTCGCCTCCCTGGAGACGGAGGCCAAGTACGAGGGCTACATCGCCCGCCAGCTCGCCGAGGTGGAGCGCTTCCGAAAGAACGAACGCCTCGCCCTCCCCGAGGACGTGGACTACTTCGCCATAGAGGAGCTGCGCTACGAGAGCCGCGAGAAGCTCGCCGCCGTCCGCCCCGCCTCCATCGGCCAGGCCGGGCGCATACCCGGCGTCACCCCCGCCGACCTCTCCGTGCTGTTGGTGCTGCGAAAAGCCGGTAAACTTCCCCGCCTCGGGAGGAAGCCTTGATGGTGGATTTCGTCTGCGTCATACCCTTCCGCCGCTCGCGGGACGGCGTGGAGGTCCTGCTCCTCCGCCGGACGCCCGCGGACGGAATGGGCGATTCCTTCTGGCAGCCCGTCTCCGGCACCCATCCGCACGACGAGTGGAGCCCCCTCACGGCCCTGCGCGAGGTCCGAGAGGAAACCGGCCTCGAACCCCTCGCCCTCTACGGGGTGGACGCCTTCCACCGCATCTGGCTGCCCCGCCAGGACATAATCATCGACGCGCCCGTCTTCGCCGCCGAGCTGCCCGGCGGCCCCGTGACGCTCAGCGAGGAACACGTGGAGTACCGTTGGCTCGCCCCCGCCGACGCCCTCGCCCTCCTCCCGCGCAGAAGCCAGCGCGCCGCCCTCGCCGCCTTCGCGGACGACCTGTGCGCGGGCGGCCGCTGGGACGAGTTCCTCCTCTGGAGCCGTTCCGCCGGCTGGACCCGCTTCCGCCCGCCCGCCGGAGAGATAGACAGGACATTCTGAACCCTATCGGAGGATGTGATGGACCGCCCGGAAATAGACGTCGAATTCGTGGCGCGCCTCGCCAGGCTCGACCTCTCCCCGGAGGAAACCGAGCTCTACCAGCGCCAGTTGGAGAAGATACTCGACTACTTCAAGCGCCTCTCCGCCATAGACACCTCGGGCTGCGACCCCACCTGGCACTCGATAGACCTCCGCAACGTCCTGCGGCCGGACGAGCCCCGCCCCTCCTTCCCCCGCGGCGAGATGCTCTCCGGCGCGCCCGAGACGGACGGCGGGAACTACCTCGTACCGAAGGTGGTGGAATGATGGCCGCCTACACCGAGCTCTCCGCCGCACGCATCGCGCGGGAGGTCTCCTCCGGCGCGCTCAAGGCCGAGAAGGTCGTCCGCGACGCCCTCGAGCGCATAGACAGGCTCAACCCCGTGCTGAACGCCTTCGTCCACGTCGAGGCGGAGGCCGCCCTCGAAAAGGCCCGCGAGGTGGACCGCAAGGTGGAGGCCGGCCGCGCCGTCGGCCCGCTCGCGGGCGTCCCCGTCGCCAACAAGGCCAATATATGCCGCAAGGGAAAGATCACTAGCTGCTGCTCCCGAATGCTCGCCGACTACCGCCCGCCCTACGACGCCACCGTCATACGCCGCATCGAGGACGCCGACGGCGTGGTGGTGGGCTCGTGCAACATGGACGAGTTCGCCATGGGTTCCTCCACCGAGTTCTCCTGCTTCGGCCCCACGCAGAACCCCTGGCGGCTGGGCTTCTCGCCGGGCGGCTCCTCCGGGGGCTCGGCGGCCGCCGTGGCCGCGCGAATGGTCCCCGTGGCGCTGGGCTCGGACACCGGCGGCAGCATACGCCAGCCCGCCGCCCTCTGCGGCGTGGTCGGCTTCAAGCCCACCTACGGCCGCGTCTCCCGCTTCGGCCTCGTCACCTTCGCCTCCTCCTTCGACCAGATAGGCTCCATCGCCCGCGACACGGCCGACGCCGCGCTCCTGTACGAGGTCATCCGCGGTCCCGACCCCGCCGACTCCACC